>NZ_BAAAKW010000008.1:0-131683 GCF_039527955.1 Rhodoglobus aureus
GTCTGCCTGAAGTTGGGCCTGAGTCCCGAGGTAGAGACGTTCCTGTGGGCCACGAGTATCGAGCCGGTTGCGCAGGTACGGGCGCAGATTTGCGTGATCGTGCTCCGGCTGCCACGAACCTCGGTCCACCTCTCGGGTGATCGTGGAACGGTGAACCCCTAAACGGCGAGCAATCGCCGACCGACTGACACCACCTTCCCAGAGGCGTTGGAGCTCGAAGCGGTCATCGATCATCAAATGTCGGTATTGTGCGGTCAAGGAAGTGCAACCCTTCTCGGAGTGATCTCAATAACCACAACTTAGAAGGTGTTGCACTTCCGCTTAGAACCCGGGTTGTGCTCGACATGCGGGGCAACCGGACAGCGGCACAAATCCGCAGCATCTTGGCGCCCGGCGCACGCTATGTGGCCGCCAGTGGGCCGAAGACGAACCGCGTTCTCGGGCCCGTGCCGCACATCCTCAGAATGAAGTTCGCTATGAAGCGTGCCGGTGTGGGTTTCTCCCAGTTCACCGCCGCAGCCAACCACGACGACCTCAGCTACTTGGCGGGGCTGTTGGCGTCAGGGCAACTCGTTCCTGCGGTGGAGCGAGTCGTCGGTCTCGATGGGGTCGCCGAGGCGATCGACCAAATCGCTTCGGATCATGGACCGGGCAAGATCGTGGTCGTCCCGAGCAAGATTCCCTCGCAACCAGAGGGCGAAAGTTCACCCGCCGAGCGTCATATTCAGTAACTCAGCGCCAACGCGGGACTGTTCGTTTTAGCCTCGTGGAGTGAACGATCCCCGCAACCAACCCCAGTACCAAGTGCGTTTCGGCTTCGGCCGCCAACGTGCGCTCGAACTGAGCCCCGGTGCTGACGTCGTTGTGTGGGCGGATGCTCTGGCCAACGGTTCAACGCCCGTGCCCGAGTTGCCCGGAGCGTTCTCGATTCTCGCTGCCGGAACCGGGGCAGCCACAGCCGTCGCCGAGTGGGTCATCGCGCAACAAGAACTCAAGGGTGACAGGTTCACCGTTGCCGTAATCGCGGCGGGCGACCCGGACGGCGGGTTCACCGTCGACGATCTCCTCGCTGCCGGCGCGATCATTGATGCGCTTGCGGATGCCGGGGTCGACTACATTTCTCCAGAGTCGGCATCCGCTGTCGCCGCTTTCGCTAGCCTGAAGCCTGCCCACGACCACCTCTTGTCGGCCTGCGTAGCTGGACAACAGCACGTCAACAGCGCTGGCCGAGAAGCCCTAGATGCTGCCATCGCCAGCAACGCTGCAGCCAGTTTTGAGATCGTTCGGGAATGACGCTTGCTTCTCGAACGTTGGAGTGAGCAATCACCGACTCAATGGAGGACAGTATGAAGGCAGTAATCGGCGACACTGTGATCGCAGAAGCACCCCAAGAAGATCTCATCAAGATCGAGGGCAACTGGTACTTCCCACCGGCCAGCGTCAACCACGAGCTGCTTGAAAAGAGCCCCACCCCGTACCACTGCCCGTGGAAGGGTGACTGCCAGTACTTCGTCGTTAGTGCTGATGGCCAGAAGTTTCAGGACCGCGCCTTCAGCTACCCCAACATTCTTCCCGGCGCTGCCGAGCGCGTCGGTAAGGACTTCTCCAACTACGTAACCTTCTGGAAAGAGGTTCAGTTCGTCGAATAATCGACAACTGAGTGTGCACCGCTAGCGTCGAGTGACGCCGGGCGGGCACCTATCTTGTGCGCAGCTAGCGTGCCGCATTTCGGGCACGGTGGCTGCGCACTTTTGCGCGGTTACCGCAGCGCTGCATTGAGCACCAGCGGCGGTTGTTTGAGCGCGATTCGTCGTAGAAGACGAGTGCGCAATCATCGGCGGCGCACTCCCGAATTCGCTCGTGCTGTTCAGCCCCGAAGAGGAACACGGCCTCGCGGGCCATCGATGAGAGTGCTTGGCTGGTGCGAACGGTGGTGCGGCCGGCTTTCATGCCGCCACCCGCCAGTCGTGGCGGAACATCCGGTGTCGCCGCAAAGAGATTAATCACGTCGACCTGTTTCAGGTCGGGAGTCTCGTTCACGCTCAGAGCGGACGCAATTGTTGCGATCGCTTCTCGCAGGCCCCGAGCGTCGGTCAGGTCGCGCTCGCTGACGGTGCCATCGGATGCCTCGAATCGTCCTTCGAGCCACTGGGCAAAGTCGCTGGGGGAGTGCAATTTCTCCCAGGCCGGGTTGTCGCCCATGGCGCCGGTGTAGGCGAAATCGAGGGCGCGCGCACCAGAGTCAAACCACCACTGTCGTGAGGTGCTTGAGGTGAACCATTGGCCGTTGGGGCCAGAATTGCCGCTAATAGCGGGAGTATCGGGATTTTGCACCTAACCATTATCGCCGGTTACGCGTTGGCGCCTCGACCGCTAGGAGCCGCCGCGGCAACGACGCCGCCGCAACCATCTCTATTAGACGCGTGGACGCGAGACTGTGCGGTGCACCCATTCGATGCGGTGGGCGGTGGCGAACTTTCGTGAACACAGCCCGCACGCGAGAACGCGGGTCGGTTTGCGGTACCGGTAGTGCAGGTGTCCTGCTGGGCACGTGCCCACCCAGGGAGCGAACTCATCGGCGATTGCACCACCGTGCAGCCTTTTGCCTTCGTAGCCGAGCTCTTGCGCAACGGCTTTCCAGCGAGCTCCGTGGCCCGCACCAGATCCTGCCATCGCATGAGCGACCTCATGGAGCAATACCTGGTAGATCTCGTCATCCTCATAGCGGCGAGCTAAATATTTTGACACCGAAATGCGTTTGTGGGTGTAGTTACAGAGCCCGGCCCGCGTTTTGGCGTTGTCGAAAGTGAACTGCCAGTCGTCAGTCAGATGGAGTCGGATGAGCGCGTCAGCCCACACGCGCACTCGGGGAAGATCAGCCACCTATTGAGGCTAATCGATTGTGGGCTAGCGCTTCCGCGCGGCCTTGTTGGTGGGTGTCGCTGTGGACTTTTGTGCGGGCTTGCGTGTGGGATTCACGGCGGGTTCGGCTGCGACCACGACAGGTGCAGCCTCAACGAATGCAGCGAGTTCGGCTTCATGCTCGGCTTCGACGCGTTCCTGCTTCCGCTTACGAACGCTCGAGACGACGCCGCTCATGATCATGAAGCCGGCGTAGACGAAGAGGCTAATGGCAATTACGGGAACGAGCCACGATTGGCCATTTCCATTCACGTAGTTGCTGACATTTCCGATCCACGGAACGCTGTACCAGAGCTTGCCGACTACCTGCACGGGCAACACCTGAAGTTCATCGGCGACGTCATTGTTGTCGCCCTTCAGTGTGAAGGTGCGGTCGCCATCGCTCGAGTTGGTGATTCCCGTGACGCGGTGGGTGATCACGCCGGGTTTACCTGACTCGATTTGGTAGGTGATGACGTCGCCCATGGCGATCGCGTTGGTCTCAATCGGTTTCACCACGATGAGGGTTCCCGGCGGCAGCCCGGGTTCCATCGAACTCGTGAGCACTGTAAGCGGCATTGCGCCGGCGACTGTAGGGATAACGATCACGAGGGCACCAACCAGCAGTACTAGCCCGAAAAGACCCGCGCTTATGCCCATTCCCAGGTAATGGAGAGCCCCGTTCGGCTTATCGTCGGCGGTTCGCTGAGTTTTGCTTGGCTTAGCAGGCGCGCTGACCTCAACCATCTGCAGCCTCCTTTCGTGAACGTCGACCGGCTAGCCATGAGATACCGGCACCAATGCTTGCTGCCAGAAAGAGAATGAGTACAAGGTACTCCTGGTAGAGCCGCCAGGTGTTGGGGTCAAGGCTGAATGCTGAAGGCAACGCGGGGAGAAGTCCAGCGCTCGTCTCTTCTCCCGGGATTGTCGATGCGGAAGGGCTCGAATCCGGGTTCTGAACCGGAACGAATTCTTCGCCAAACGAGGAGTCGCTGGAGCCCGTAGAGCCACTGGCACCAGTTGAGTCCGTCACCACTGGTGACCCCGGAGAACCGGGACCCGGTGGAGTTGCCGGTACTGTCGTGCCCGCGTTGCCGCAGTTCGTGGGGGGCAGCGTGCCGGGGGTCGAATCGGAGAGGGAAAATCGCAGCGCAAGGGATGCGGTAGAGCCCTGCCCATCACTGCCGTTCAAATTCCCCAGCGCGAGCGTGGCAACGACGGGCACCACTTCGCCTGGAGCGACCACGGTTCCTTCGTGAGTCACTTGACACGGATTTGCGGAGCTGATTGCTCGAGCGTTGCCTGTGCTGCTCGGGGTGCTGGTAGTCACCGTCAGCGCATCGCCGTAGTGCTGGTCTGAATATTGCACGTCGCGCAGCGAGATACGAAGGTAACCCGAAACCGTTCCTGTGTTGCGGACGTAGATCGTTTCAGACTGGCTGTCACCCGGGCTCATTCGCGCGATGTTGTCAAAAACCACTCCGGGATAGCTGCGCGCAAAGGTCACGCCATCGTCGCTAACCTCAAGCACTCCCACGTTGCCTGCGGCGTTTGCGGGTGTGGCGCCGAGCATCAAGCCGAATGCCACCACTAGTGCTATTCCGGGTGCGAGGTTCGCTAGTTTACGCATGATAGGCCGCTGTTTCCGCTGCGCGGTTGAATCGGAATCACGGCCGAATCCACAGATTCAGTGCCCGTCAAGGTCACCGCTCGTACCGTCAGATTGCCCGTATTTCCACCGCTTGCAGAGTTTGACTGATCTGTCAGGATCGCGTTGGTCCCGGTGTTGGCCCTATTGGACACAAGAGTGCTGGCGCTCGTCGTGTTGCCTAGGTAGACACCCTCGAGATAGACGTTGTAGCCGCCATTGAGCACAGGGAATCCGCTAGGAGTGCTCCACGAAATGGTGATCATGCTCTTGTCGTGGTTGTCAACACACAGAATGTTGAGTGGCTGGTTCGGCGCGATGGGCTTGAAGATCAACTGCGTGAAAGTGCGGCTAGCGGAAGGCAATAAGTCATCCGCGACCCAGTTGGCGCTAGCGCTAGTTCGTACGGTAAAGCTGGAAGAGATCGACTGACCAGCCAGGGTCGTCATGTTGCCGGTGAATGTGGTTGACACACAGAGAACGGCGGAGTTGGATGCCGCGATCGTCAAGTTGAGGGTGCTCAGCGATACAGTTCCGCTACCGAGGGTTGTCGTGATGGTGGGAGTGGTGGCCGCGCAAGCGCTGCTCGTGCCGGCCCAAAACCTGGCAGTGATCTCTGAACCGGCGAGGGTTCCAATGCTTGTAATGGCGATGCTGCTTA
This sequence comes from Rhodoglobus aureus, assembly GCF_039527955.1. Classification (NCBI taxonomy): domain Bacteria; kingdom Bacillati; phylum Actinomycetota; class Actinomycetes; order Micrococcales; family Microbacteriaceae; genus Rhodoglobus; species Rhodoglobus aureus. The sequence continues at coordinate 5,211 of NZ_BAAAKW010000008.1, forward strand.
CAGACGCCTCGACGCTGCCGGTGTTGCGAACCGTGACGGGCTTCGTCACACTCTGGTTCGTTGATGTGTAGGTGAACGGGCCGAGCGCAGCGATCGTAGCGAGTCCACCGCTCGTTGCGGTGCTCACTGCCACGGCGCCCGCAGTTGCGGTAGCTGACTTGGATGACGAAGCAGTCCACGCCGCGAAACCGATGCTGGATGTCAGCGAAAGAAAGATAACGATACCGGCGGTGATTGACATCCGAGTTGAACGCTTCATGCCCTGGCGTTCCCCGGCGTCAGCACGCTCGGCGCGGCGGCTCACGGCTGCACCCCTGCGATTGTTGCGACGATTGAGGCACTCGCGGACTGAGCGCTTGCTGGTGCGTTCGCGGGCAGAGTGACCACGAGGCAGGCGCTAGTAGATGCGCCAGCAGCGAGCGTGTCGCTCAAGGTTCCCGCGGGAACGCCCGATGCCGGGCAGGTGCCATTGGCGACCGAGATGGTGAACGGGTTCGCGAGAGCTGACGGTGTCATGGTTGCTGCGATTGTCGCAGAAAGAACCAGAGGCACGTCACCAGTGTTGGTAATAGAGAAGGTGCCGGTGACTGACTTGCCAGGCGTGAGAGCTGACCAGTTGAGAGATTGCGATCCGACAGCAAGCGAGGAGGTGCCGGCGCTGAGTATCGACGCGGGCGCTGCCATGGCCGACGAGTTCAGGTAGGCATAAGTTCCACCCGTGCCGATGAGGCCGACGGTGATGGCGATGGTGAAGACTGCGGCGATCCTTAGGGTGCCAAGCAGTCCGCCACTGAACGAGGCTGGCGATAGTGCCGAGCGGCGCTGGAGGAGTCCCTTAACGCTGTAAAGACGGTGCGAGCCGCGAACGGTTGAAGAGTTCATGGTGCACCGCCTTTCAGGGTGAGAAGAGTGTTGTGAAGTCAAACAGGTTGATTGCCGGGTGTGCGTCCCCCCAGAGCGCACACCCAGCCGGGTAAAGCTAGTTCTGTGTGAGCGTGATTGCGAAGTTGCTGAGCGAAACTGCGCCGAGCATCGACGAGTTCTCGGTGCCAGCCGTGGTGCTCTTCGGGTACGTGATGGTGACAGTCACGACAACCTCTTGCGTGCCTGATTTCGGGCTAATGGTCGTTGTGGTTTTGTTGTCGACTGTGAAGACGGCCGACTTGGTGAGCGCCGCGGCAAGCGCCGTATCTGCTGCCTTAGATGAGCTGACCGGTGCGATAGCGAGTGTGCCAAGTGCGATGACTGCACTGAGGTTGTCACCGGTTGCGGTCACGTCGAAGGTCTTCGTGTAGGTGACGGTGTCGCCCGGAACGATCTTGAAACTAGCAGGCGAAGAAACTATTGAGCCGCTGCCGAGCTTCCAGCCGTCGTAATTACCGGTTGCTGCAACCACGTCGAGCGTTCCTGCGGTGATGCTGCCAGGTGCGGCTACGACCACGCTGGAGTTCCAGGTAGCGAGGGTTCCTGCGCCACCGAGGAGCAATGCGATTCCTGCTGCGCCTGCGATGGAGCCTTTAACGAGCTTGTTCATGATTTCCTTTCGCGGCGCAGCAGTTACTGACCGGGATGATTGTGGTTCGGGTTATCGGGATTCAAGAAGCTGTGTGCTGGTTTCGGGTTCCTGCAACTCGGTGGTGCGTGCGCGAGCTTTCGGGGCTCGCGTTCAACTTCTAATATCGAATCTATCTGTCCTCACTATGGAGGACAGTCCCCAGTAGTGGGGGGCAAGATGAGTCCGCACCATGGGGGACTAGATGTATCGGTTCGGGGGACGAACTACCCCGGTTTTCCGCGGAATTCGCGGTAAACAGGCAAAAAGGGGGACGGATTTGTACCCCGTTTGCTTCAACGAAACCGGGGTACAGGCGTCCCCCGTGTACGGAACGGTCTATCCACGCCCCTGTTTTACCTGGAAAATACTTTTCGCTGGAGGGGGTGATTTGACCGCAGTGTGGTCCGTAACGACCGGAGAGCTGCCAATAAAGTCGAGCAGTTCGACGCCCGCAATCACCTTTGAGGGGTGCGGGCCGCCGGCGAGGAGGCGCGGCATCCACTGAAGGGGCAGCGGCGCGGGTGAGCCCACAAACACGATGTTGCCGAATCGTCGACCTTTAAGGATCTGCGTTTCAGCAAGCGCAGCCACATGCCCAACCGTGTGTTTGAGGGTTGCTGCTTGGCTTCGAGCAAATGCGAGCCCTGGGCCGTCGGCGACGTTCACCACGATTACGCCCTCGGGCGCGAGCAGTGTCATGGCATCTGTATAGAACTCGAGACTCGTCACATGGGCTGGCGTGCGAGCCCCACTAAAGATGTCGACGACGAGGAGGTCGACGGCGCCGCGCAAGCCGGGCGGAAACTTTGCGAGCACGTCACGCGCGTCACCGTGACGCACACGAATGGATGCCTGCTTCGACCAGGGAAGCTCCTTGCGAACAAAATCGACGAGATCCGATTCCAGCTCGACGACCTGTTGGCGCGAGCCTGGGCGCGTGGCCTCAACGTAGCGGGGAAGGGTGAGTGCGCCACCGCCGAGGTGAACGGCGGTGATGGGCGCACCCGATTCGGTGAGTTGGTCGATCACGTGCCCCATTCGCTGCACGTACTCAAAGAACAACTCGCTGGGGTCATCCATGTTCACATGGGATTGCGGGGTGCCATCGACGGTGAGCGTGTAAGCGCCATCCATCCACTTATCGGGGGCGATCTCGGCTAGGTGGCCGCTGAGTTTTAATGTGATTGTTGGATGCTCGGCCATGTCATTGACTTTGCCACAATCCGGTGCACGCTGGAGTCGCGCGTCGGTGCGGCACGCCCGTGAATGCGTGTGCTGAGGGGATACGGTGAAGCATGGTCGATGTGAATCGTGAGCTTCCCCCTCACCTTCGAGCGCAATTGAATGCGCAGTCTTATGTTGGTCCCGCCACCTTCGGTATGCGACCGATGTTGAGCGAGCCAGAGCAGCTTGATTCGTGGATGCCCGATGTTGCCGTCGTGGGTGCGCCGTGGGACGACAGCACCACTAACCGTCCTGGTGCGCGCTTCGGGCCTCGGGCCCTTCGCGCCAGCGCCTATGACCCCGGCACCTATCACCTCGATCTTGGTGTCGAGATCTTCGACCACCTCGATGTCATCGACTACGGGGATGCCGTAACGAGCCACGGAATGTGGGAACTATCGAAGGCAGCCATTTACGAGCGCGTCTCTCAGGTCGCCAGCCGCGGAATCATTCCGTTCATCATTGGCGGAGACCACTCGATAACCTGGCCGGCAGCTACTGCGGTGGCCGAGCACCACGGTTTCGGCAATGTGGTGATGATCCACTTTGATGCCCACGCCGATACGGCAAACATTCTCGAGGGCAACCTCGCCAGCCACGGCACCCCGATGCGTCGGCTCATAGAGTCGGGCGCGATTCCGGGCCCCAACTTTTTGCAAGTCGGCTTGCGCGGTTACTGGCCAGGAGAAGAAGACCAGAAGTGGATGCGCGATAACGGTCTCAAGCACTTCATGATGCAAGAGTTTTGGGAACGTGGGGTGAAGGCCGTGATTCCCGACATAATCGCAGCAGCGAAGGCTCGAGCATCCAAGGTCTACATCTCAATAGACATCGATGTGCTTGATCCTGGGTTCGCCCCCGCAACGGGAACGCCCGAGCCTGGTGGTTTCGCGCCCATTGATTTGCTGCGCATGGTGCGTCAAATTGTGCTCGAAACGGATGTCGTTGGTTTCGACATCATGGAGGTCGCGCCGGCCTATGACCACGCCGATATCACGGTGAATAATGCCCACCGTTTGATCTGGGAGGCGTTCGGAGCGCTGGCGTCAAAGAACCGCGCTGCAGGACTCACAGCAAACCCCTAGTCGAAATTGTGAATTTGGTCAAGAATCAGGTGGACACGGGGCGGCATTCCGGCTTATAGTAGATCCTTGCGCTCCCAGACAAATTAAGCAGTCATATTGCGGACAGCTGGGTGCCCCGAGTATAGCGGCGGGGTGTTTCTGGTGAGCATTTCATTACCGACCGTCAATTATCTTGACAGACGAACCCGACGGGGTTCACGGAGGTTGTTCCTTGGCTGCTGCGCGCGATGCGTCCACCAATAAGTCCCTGAAAAACGGCCGCTCAGCTTCGCGGCTTTCTTTCGCAAAAATCACTGACACGCTAACGGTTCCCGATCTGCTCGCATTGCAGACCGAGAGCTTTGACTGGCTCGTCGGAAACGACATCTGGAAGCAGCGTGTAACTGACGGTGTAGCCGCTGGTCGCACTGATCTGCCGACACGCAGTGGTCTCGACGAAATCTTTGAAGAGATTTCGCCGATCGAAGACCTCGGCGAGACGATGCAGTTGTCGTTCACGGAGCCGGAGCTCGAAGAGCCCAAGTACTCCATCGACGAGTGCAAGGAGCGCGGCAAGACTTTTGCTGCTCCTCTCTACGTCAACGCCGAATTCATGAACCACCTCACCGGTGAGATCAAGACTCAGACCGTGTTCATGGGTGACTTCCCGCTCATGACCGAGCGCGGTACCTTCATCATCAACGGAACCGAGCGCGTAGTTGTTTCGCAGCTCGTGCGTTCACCCGGTGTGTACTTCGACCGCCAGCCTGAGAAGCTCTCCGACAAGGACATCTACTCGGCTCGCATCATCCCCAGCCGTGGTGCTTGGCTTGAATTCGAGATCGACAAGCGCGACCAGGTCGGCGTTCGCATCGACCGCAAGCGCAAGCAGTCGGTCACGGTCTTCCTGAAGGCCCTCGGCCTCTCGAGCGAAGAAATCCTTGAAGAATTCAAGGGCTTCCCGTCGATCGAAGCCACCTTGGAGAAAGACAACATCCTCACCAAGGAAGAAGCGCTCAAGGACATCTACCGCAAGCTTCGCCCAGGCGAGCAGGTTGCTGCCGAAGCCGCACGCGCGCTTCTTGACAACTTCTACTTCAACTCCAAGCGCTACGACCTCGCGAAGGTTGGTCGCTACAAGATCAACCGCAAGCTCGGTCTCGACACTGACATTAAAGAGTCGGTGCTCACCGTTGAAGACATCATCGCGACCATCAAGTACATGGTTTCGCTTCACGACAACTCGGCTCCCAACGTTTCGGTAAGCGACAGCGGTGTAGCCAGTGTCAAGGGAGTCCGCGACGGCAAGAAGGTAAATGTTCGTCTCGACATTGACGACATTGACCACTTCGGCAACCGTCGCATCCGTGCCGTGGGTGAGCTCATCCAGAACCAGGTTCGTACCGGCCTCAGCCGTATGGAACGTGTTGTTCGCGAGCGCATGACCACGCAGGACATCGAAGCGATCACTCCGCAGACCCTGATCAACGTGCGCCCCGTCGTTGCCGCGATCAAGGAGTTCTTCGGTACTTCGCAGCTCTCGCAGTTCATGGACCAGAACAACCCGCTCGCGGGACTGACCCACAAGCGTCGCCTTTCGGCGCTGGGCCCAGGTGGTTTGAGCCGTGAGCGTGCTGGTGTTGAAGTTCGAGACGTTCACCCCTCTCACTACGGCCGTATGTGCCCGATTGAGACTCCTGAAGGCCCCAACATTGGTCTGATTGGTTCGCTCGCATCGTTCGCCCGCATCAACGCATTCGGTTTCATTGAGACCCCGTACCGTCGCCTCATTAACGGCACGGTCTCAACCACGATCGACTACCTGACCGCGAGCGAAGAAGATGAGTTCGTTGTCGCCCAGGCAAACGCACCGCTCACCAAGGACATGAAGTTCGCTGAGCCTCGCGTTCTTGCTCGTAAGAAGAGCGGCGAGGTTGACCTCGTTCCCGTTGAAGACATCGCTTATATGGATGTTTCGCCGCGCCAGATGGTGTCGGTAGCTACCTCGCTCATTCCGTTCCTCGAGCACGACGATGCAAACCGCGCCCTCATGGGTGCCAACATGCAGCGTCAGGCTGTCCCGCTGCTGCGCAGCGAGAGCCCGCTCGTCGGAACCGGTATGGAAGGCTTCGCCGCAATTGACGCTGGAGACGTAGTCACCACGCTCAAGGCTGGTGTTGTTTCCGAGGTCTCGGCAGACGTCGTTGTAGTTCAGCTCGATGAGGGCGGAACGCAGGAATACTTCCTGCGCAAGTTCGACCGCTCCAACCAGGGCACGAGCTACAATCACCGCGTAATCGTCAGCGCCGGAGAACGCGTCGAAGAGGGTCAGGTTATTGCTGATGGCCCCGCGACCGAGAACGGCGAGCTCGCACTCGGAAAGAACCTCCTCGTGGCATTCATGCCGTGGGAGGGTCACAACTTCGAGGACGCGATCATCCTGAGCCAGAATCTGGTGAAGGACGACGTACTGTCGTCGATCCACATCGAAGAATATGAAGTGGATGCTCGCGACACCAAGCTCGGCAAAGAAGAGATCACTCGCGACCTGCCGAACGTCAGCCCAGAAATCTTGGCTGACCTCGACGAGCGTGGAATCATTCGCATCGGTGCCGAGGTTCGCCCCGGCGACATCCTCGTTGGCAAGGTAACGCCGAAGGGCGAGACCGAGCTTTCAGCCGAAGAGCGACTGCTCCGTGCCATTTTCAACGAGAAAAGCCGCGAAGTTCGCGACACCTCGCTGAAGGTTCCCCACGGTGAAGCCGGCACGATCATCGCTGTCAAGGAGTTCTCCGCAGACAACGATGACGAGCTCGGCTCTGGCGTCAACCAGCGTGTTGTTGTGTACATCGCCCAGAAGCGCAAGATCACCGAAGGTGACAAGCTCGCTGGTCGTCACGGCAACAAGGGTGTTATCTCGAAGATTCTGCCTGTCGAAGACATGCCGTTCCTCTCAGATGGAACCCCGGTTGACATCATCCTGAACCCGCTAGGTATCCCCGGTCGAATGAACTTCGGTCAGGTACTCGAAACTCACCTCGGTTGGGTTGCGAAGCAGGGTTGGGAAGTTGAAGGAAAGCCGGAGTGGGCACGCGCCCTCCCCGAGGAAGCCTTCAGCGCTGCGCCAGGAACCAAGGTTGCTACCCCTGTATTCGACGGTGCTTACGAAGAGGAAATCGCGGGTCTTCTTGACTCCACGACTCCTACTCGTGACGGCGTTCGCCTCATCGACTCCTCGGGTAAGACCCCGCTGTTCGATGGTCGCTCGGGTGAGCCGTTCCCGGCTCCCGTTTCGGTCGGCTACATGTACATCCTCAAGCTGCACCACCTCGTTGACGACAAGATCCACGCTCGTTCAACCGGACCGTACTCCATGATTACTCAGCAGCCACTCGGTGGTAAGGCTCAGTTCGGTGGGCAGCGCTTCGGTGAGATGGAAGTTTGGGCGCTCGAGGCATACGGTGCCGCATACGCACTGCAGGAGCTTCTGACGATCAAGTCGGATGACATCCTCGGTCGCGTCAAGGTATACGAAGCCATCGTTAAGGGCGAGAACATCCAGGAGCCCGGTATCCCCGAGAGCTTCAAGGTGCTTATCAAGGAAATGCAGTCGCTGTGCCTCAACGTCGAAGTTCTTTCGGCAGACGGTTCAACGGTCAACCTTCGCGACACGGACGATGAAGCGTTCCGTGCAGCAGAAGAGTTGGGCATCAACATTTCCGCGCGGTTCGAATCCTCGTCTGTCGACGAGATTTAACCGACCGATTACGACTGCAGAACTTTCGAAGAGAGAAGATAAATGCTCGACGTTCACGCGTTTGATGAAATCAAAATCGGTCTCGCTACCGCCGACGACATTCGTCGCTGGTCGCATGGTGAGGTTAAGAAGCCAGAGACCATTAACTACCGCACACTCAAGCCGGAGAAGGATGGTCTGTTCGGTGAACAGATTTTCGGTCCTTCCCGTGACTGGGAGTGCTCCTGTGGCAAGTACAAGCGTGTCCGCTTTAAGGGCATCGTTTGTGAGCGCTGTGGTGTTGAAGTAACCAAGTCGGCTGTGCGCCGTGAGCGCATGGGTCACATTGAGCTTGCTGCTCCGGTTACTCACATCTGGTACTTCAAGGGTGTTCCGAGTCGTCTCGGTTACCTGCTTGACATGGCGCCGAAGGACCTCGAAAAGGTCATCTACTTCGCCGCATACATGATCATTTCGGTTGACGAAGAGGGCCGTCACGCTGACATGCCTGCGCTTGAGAACGAGATCCGTCTCGAAATCAAGACGCTTGAGGGCCAGCGCGATTCCCGCATCGCCGACCGCTTGACCAAGTTCGAGGAAGACCTCGCCGCTCTGGAAGAAGAGGGCGCCAAGGCCGACCAGAAGCGTCGCATCAAGGATGCAGCTGAAAAAGAAATGAGCCAGCTGCGCAAGTCCATCGACGAGCAGATCTCACAGCTCGAGCGCGTCTGGGACGACTTCCGTAGCCTCAAGATCGGTGACCTCAAGCCTGAGGATTCCGTCTTCCAGGAGCTGCAGGACCGTTTCGGAAGCTACTTCGAAGCATTCATGGGTGCTGAAGCGATCAAGAAGCGCCTTCAGGCATTCGATCTCGCACTCGAGAGTGTTGAACTGCACGACCAGATCGCTAACGGCAAGGGTCAGAAGAAGATCCGCGCCATCAAGCGCCTGCGCGTAGTCAACTCCTTCCTGCAGACCGGTAACTCGCCGGCCGCGATGGTGCTCGACGTTGTTCCGGTTATTCCTCCGGAACTGCGCCCGATGGTTCAGTTGGATGGTGGCCGCTTTGCGACCTCCGACCTCAACGACCTCTACCGTCGTGTGATCAACCGCAACAACCGTCTGCGTCGCCTCCTTGACCTCGGTGCTCCCGAGATCATCGTCAACAACGAGAAGCGCATGCTTCAGGAAGCCGTTGACGCACTGTTCGACAACGGTCGTCGTGGTCGCCCCGTAACCGGTACCGGCAACCGTGCCCTCAAGTCCTTGAGCGACATGCTCAAGGGTAAGCAGGGTCGTTTCCGCCAGAACCTGCTCGGAAAGCGCGTTGACTACTCCGGTCGTTCAGTGATCATCGTTGGTCCGCAGCTCAAGCTGCACCAGTGTGGTCTGCCTAAGCAGATGGCTCTTGAACTCTTCAAGCCCTTTGTTATCAAGCGCCTGATCGACCTGAGCCACGCCCAGAACATCAAGAGCGCCAAGCGCATGGTTGAGCGTGCACGTCCGCAGGTATGGGATGTGCTCGAGGAAATCATTCGTGAGCGCCCCGTGCTGCTGAACCGTGCACCTACCCTGCACCGTTTGGGCATCCAAGCATTCGAACCTCAGCTCGTTGAGGGTAAGGCTATTCAGCTTCACCCCCTCGTTTGTGCTGCATTCAACGCTGACTTCGATGGTGACCAGATGGCTGTTCACCTTCCGTTGTCGGTCGAAGCACAGGCTGAAGCTCGCGTACTGATGCTCGCAAGCAACAACATCCTCAAGCCGTCTGACGGTCGCCCGGTGACTCTGCCTACCCAGGACATGATTATCGGTCTGCACCACTTGACGACGCTGAAGGAAGATGTCGCTGGCGAAGGCCGTGCGTTCACGTCGGTTGCGGAAGCGATCCTCGCGTTCGATCAGCACTCGCTCGACCTCAACGCCAAGGTGCGCCTGCGTCTTGACAACGTGTACCTCTCTGAAGAAGATGCCCCTGAGGGCTTCGTTCAGGGTCAGTCCAAGCTCATGGAGACGACCCTCGGTCGGGCCCTCTTCAACGAGGCTCTCCCTAAGGACTACCCCTACATTGAGTCGCTCGCTGACAAGGGCCAGATTTCGGCCATCGTCAACGACCTTGCTGAGCGGTACGTGAAGGTGGAGGTTGCTGCAGCCCTCGACGCGATCAAGGATGCTGGTTTCCACTGGGCTACCCGTTCAGGTGTTACCGTTGCGCTGTCTGACATCGTGACCCCGCCGAACAAGCCGGAGATCATCGGCCGCTACGAGAAGTTGGCTTCGAAGGTTCAGGGCCAGTTCGAGAAGGGACTCACGACCGACGCCGAGCGTCGTCAGGAGCTCATCGAGATCTGGAACAAGGCAACCGCAGAAGTTGCCACTGCCATGCAGTCGAACTTCCGCACAGACAACAACATCAACCGCATGGTGTCGTCTGGTGCTCGTGGTAACTGGATGCAGGTTCGTCAGATCGCCGGTATGCGTGGTCTGGTATCAAACCCGAAGGGTGAGATCATTCCTCGCCCGATCGTCCATTCCTACAAGGAGGGCCTGACCGTAGCCGAGTACTTCATCTCGACTCACGGTGCTCGTAAGGGCTTGGCTGACACCGCACTGCGTACCGCAGACTCTGGTTACCTGACGCGTCGACTCGTTGACGTTTCGCAGGATGTCATCATTCGTGAAGACAACTGTGGCACTGGCAAGGGCCTCGACATGCCGATCGCAGCACAGGATGCTGATGGCAAGTGGATTCTTGACGACAACGTCGAGAACTCGGTCTACGCACGCAGCCTCGCCGCAGACGCCACAGACGACAAGGGCGCTGTTGTCGCCTCGGCTGGTGCCGATGTCGGAGACGTTCTGCTCGAGAAGCTGGTTGCTGCTGGAGTTCACAGCATCAAGGTTCGTTCGGTACTCACGTGCGAGTCCGCTGTTGGTGTGTGTGCAGTCTGCTACGGCCGCTCGCTCGCGACTGGGCTACTCGTTGACATCGGTGAGGCTGTCGGAATTATCGCCGCACAGTCGATCGGTGAGCCCGGTACCCAGCTGACCATGCGTACCTTCCACACTGGTGGTGTTGCTTCGGCAGATGACATTACGCAGGGTCTTCCCCGCGTTACGGAACTCTTCGAAGCTCGTACCCCTAAGGGTGCAAGCCCCATTGCAGAAGCCGCTGGTCGCGTCACGATCGAAGACACCGACCGCAGTCGCAAGCTGATCCTCACGCCAGACAATGGCGACGAGCCCATCGCTTACCCGATCCTCCGTCGCGCAACCCTCCTCATCGAGGATGGCGAGCACGTCGAACTCGGCAAGCAGCTGCACGTCGGAAACGTTGACCCGAAGGAAGTTCTTCGAGTCCGCGGTGTCCGTGCCGTACAGCAGCACCTCGTCGATGGTGTGCAGGGCGTTTACCGTTCGCAGGGTGTACCGATTCACGATAAGCACATTGAGGTCATCGTTCGTCAGATGCTCCGCAAGGTGACTGTTGTTGACCACGGTGACACCGGTCTGCTTCCTGGTGAGCTCGTTGATCGTTCCAAGTACAACGACCTCAACCGGTCGGTACTGACCGAGGGCAAGGCAACGGCATCCGCGCGTCAGGAGATCTTGGGAATCACCAAGGCTTCGCTGGCAACCGAGTCGTGGCTGTCGGCTGCGTCGTTCCAGGAGACCACCCGCGTTCTTACGCAGGCGGCCATGGAAGGCAAGTCTGATCCGCTCATGGGACTCAAGGAGAACGTCATCATCGGTAAGCTCATCCCGGCTGGTACGGGATTGCCGCGCTACCGCGATGTGTCGGTCGAGGCAACGGAAGAGGCGAAAGCCGAACGTTACCCGAACCGCATCTTCGCCGATGATGCAAGCCTCAGTGAGAGCGACTTGAGCTTCGTCGACTTCGACAGCTTCAGCTCAAACGACTCAACACCGGGTACTTACAACTAAGTAGTCTCGGCGTCACCTTCGGGTGATACCACCGAAGGGCCCCTCGTCACTGCGACGAGGGGCCCTTCGTCGTTGGAGGCTAGGGTGCGGCATCCACCGGCTGCGCTGCACGGCCACTTGCTGCACTGGACAGCCACTGGCTTCGCTGTGCGTCCAGTGGCTATGCCGCCTGACCAGCGGATGCGAGACGACCGCGGCGATCTAGGTGACGGAAGCAGCAGTGGCAACGCTTGGCAGCGACGGCAGCTCGACCCGAGCGTACTCGTCGCCGTCTGCTACCAGCGTAGAGAGTAGTTGCCGGCCGGCGGGCAGCAGGCGAATCGTCACTGTGCCGTCATCGGCAGAGTCGAGCATCCGAACCGACGCACTAATCACTCGAGAAAGGGCCTCAGAGGGCAGCGCGAGTGGGTAGCGGTCGTCGAGTAAAAGTACGACGATGCCACGGCGCCGGGCGCGCTGAACCGCAGCAACGATCTCCGGAAGGTCAAGCTGGCGAGCGCGCAAACTGTCGCGAAGTCGTGCTTCTGCCACGAGAAGTTCGTGCCGGTCATTGTCGCTGAGTTCGGTGCCGTCAGCGATGCGTTGCAACTGGGGACCAACGGCGGCGTCGAGAGCGGCAAGGCGACGTGATCGCTCCGCAGTTCGCGCGAGTGCACCAGCTTCGGCAGCGACTCGAGCAGTATCTGCCTCGTGCACGTTCTCAAGCTTCTTGCTCGTGCGTTTCATTCCGAAGGAGAACAGCGAGCCAACCAACACAATGGGTGCCTGCCGAGCGACCAACAAAATCGCTTCAATCAAGCGATCGTCGGTCGTGAGGCCCCAAGCAATAGCAGCGAGCCCGATGGCGGCAAAGCCGACCCACGCGAACAGATCACGACCACGCAGACTGAGGTAGAACATGGCGAGCGCTCCAGCGCCGACATACCACTGGGAGAAGCCACCATGGATTGCGTTCCACGATGAGAGCAGCGTGGTGAACACACTTGCCGCGATGACAAAAACGGACACCCGAACGCTCACACGCTCACCCGTGTCGTTGGTGAGCGCGAACCAGATTGCTCCGAAAACTGCGACCGAAAGGTAGACAATCGTGGGGGAGTCCACATCGTCGAGAGAGAGCAGGGCAAGCGCCGACATCGTGATGAAGTAAATCCAGATCAGCAGGTGGGCGCCGCGACCTCGGAGCTCTGGGAGTTCTAGCCGCTGTGGCGTGCTCGAGTAGCGCTTCACCCCTGCCACCCGACGCTCACCCGTGTGCCTTCGCCTGGCTGCGACCAGACATTCGCTTGGGCGTTGGGAAGCGCATTGATCCGACCCAAGATGCTCACCACGATGCCGAGACGATTGTTGGGCACATTCGCGGCATCAAATCCGCGCCCATCATCGGTGATGGTGATATCGACACGTTCCGAACTCAGGCGAAGGCCGACGACTCGGTTTACTACCGCGGAGTCGAGCGATGCGTGGACGACACTGTTGCGCAGGGCCTCGACCGTAGCTTCGATAAGTGCGCTTGCAATCGAGGATGGGATGGGGTGCCGCCGCTCGCCGGTGACAACGAACTCAGCGGCGTCCGTGGCATCGTTGATCGAGGTGGCGAGACCCTGAATGAGGTAGTCAGAGTGGATGAGTTCAGGAACGCTTGCGGTGGCCTCGTGAAGTTCACTGAGGCGAGCGATGGTGCGCGCGGCCTGTGCACGTGTTGACTCCGAGTCGCTTCGTCCGGCTCCTGCCGCCGCAAAGATTGTCGCAATGACCTCGTCGTGAACAAGCGCATCAAGGTGAGCCTGTTCTTCGGCGCGTGCGGTTAACGCTGCGGCGCGCATCGATGATGTCCGTGCTGCGGCAGTCGCGACATCCACTTCTCGCCCAGCACCTATCGCGACAGTGGCAACAGCGGTAAACACCGCACACACCGTGATCGTGAAGAATGCGAACTGCACTGCGAGCGAAACATCGGCGCCGCCATCCGCAATGATGCGGATCGGGGCTATGACAAGAGAACTCGCAAGGAGAAAGGTCCAGGCAACTGCCGGGCGCCAGGCGATGGCGGCAGGAACCGTGCCCAGGGCGGTCATCCCTACAGTCCAGGGCGCCACATCGGTCGGCATGGGCCCGTTGATGAACGCGGGGATCCAACTCACTACTATCGCGCTGAACACTATCGCGTAGCCACCGTGCATGATTCGAAGCGCGCGGAGTGAACTCCACGGCGAAACTGCCGCCAGAATGACGGGGAGGCCAAAAATGGCTGCGGCCGCCACTGCCTGCCAGTGCGGAATAACAAAGCGATTCTGGTCAAAAAGTGAACCGATCGTGAGCGCCAGGAAGAGCATCGTGGTCGCTGCAAGTACCGCGCTCATTACGCGAACGACACCGAGTTCGGCGCTGGCGGTTGTTGGGGTACGTGGCGAGGAGCTGTTCACGAGTTGGGGGGAGGAAGGATGCCATCTTCGACAGCGCGCTTATAGAGGTCAACTTTGGTATGCGCTGGTCGGCCGACCATCGCGTACTTGTGGCGGATGCGGCGAACGTATTCCGCGACGGTGCTCGACGATAGTCCGGCGCGATGAGCCACCGCGATCGACTTGTCGCCTGAGGCGTAGTGCGCAAGCACTTCTTGTTCCTTGGGGCTCAGCCCGGCGGCGGCAAGTTCGGGATCGGAGTCAAGGGCTGCTGCCCAGTCAGTTGTCACGACAGGGTTGCCGAGCGCAGCCTGTCGAACCGCATCGACAATGACCCCACGGGATTCAGACTTGCGCATGATGCCCAGTACGCCGGCGCGGGAGGCTGCGCGGACCTCGCCAGCGTTGTCTGCAGCTGTGAAGACCAGCACGTTGATTCCCTGCTCGCGCAGCCAGGCGACATTGTTCTCTACTGTGCTGCCGTCAGAGAGGCGTACATCGAGAACCACCAAATCGAGGCGATCAGCGACTGAACTCAGTTCACGCACGCTCGATACGGATGCCTCGAGGCTGATATCAGGGCACTGCGAGAGCAGGGCGGCGAAGCCCAGCTGCACAGTTTCGTGGTCGTCAACATGCCCCACGCGATACGTGCGCTGAACATCACCTTGCGTTATCAATCGTGTCCCCGTTCGGGTCAGGGTGAACTAGGCCGCGACATATATTCGCATTCGCCTACGACAACCGTACCGGAACTTTCTGTCTGCCCCCCGAACGGGTGTCATTGATTATGACGACTGCCGCAAGTGTCGTCGTGGTGCGACGATCGATTGGTCACAACAATCAAGGGGGCGGAGGGCTTGTGAATCGTCACGCGGTTAACGATCTCATTGAGTGCTCTCTTCAGCGGTGGTACCGCACTGTCTCCGAGTGGCGCGGCCCTGTAGGCGGAACAGCGACCGGATGCGTGGCGTGCCGGGCATCGGAATTCGCGGTCTTCGATCGACAAGGGCAGTGGCCGCACGATCTTCTTCACTCACTTGTGGAGACTCTCGAACTCGTCTCGATGCAACTCGCGGTTGCTCTTCACGAAGACCGCCACTGCACAGGCGAAAGTGGGCGCGCTACTGCGCCGTGCGACACGTGCGCCGCCGAGGCCCGTTCAACCGTAAGTGCGCGCGCTCATCGTCACGGGCAAGACATCATTGACGTGATCAACGAGTGTGCGATTCCACGATTGGCCGCCTACGTCGAAAAGAACGCCAATTTGGCACTCAATGCCGCGACTCGCGGCGAATGGGCTTCCTGAAGCGGCTCAACGCCGGGAATCTGCAGCAAGGAACGCCAGTTCCACAGCAGCGCTAGTCAGGCTCTCGCTAGTAGACCGCGCGGGGCGTATACCCCCCGATAATGGGTATGGCGGTGAGGTGCCCCGGCGCGTTAGATTGACATCTCGGTGTTGAATGCCGCCTCATCCGACGAGGCACCAGCGCTGGGAGGAGCGACTTTAGGGGGAAGTTCTATGACTTCATTGACGGAGATTCTCATTCTGCGTGGGGTCATGCCCATTGAAAGCCTCGACTCTTTTACTGATGGCTGGGGCGAGGAAGAGAGTTCGGTTCGCGCCCTTGTTGAGAAGGGCGTCCTCAGCGAAGCCCAGGTAGCCTCGGCCCGTGCAGCCCAAGCAGGGTTGCCATTCATCGAACTCATCGAGCACCCTGTTGATCGAGTCGCTGTTTCACTGGTGCCTGTAGCACTCTGCCGCCGCCACGAAGTTTTGCCGATCGCCGTAGGCGAGGGATTCCTGACCCTGGCAATGGTTGATCCCGGAAACATCTTCGCCATTGATGATGTGCGTGCCGCAACGAAGATGCAGATTCATCTCGCTGTCGCAGAGCGCTCCGACCTGCTTAGCGCCATTGACCGCTTTCACCGCGCAGACGGTGAACTCAACGACCTCACCTCAGAGCTCGAAGAAGAAAACGTCGGAACTGACGTGGCGCTTGCCGGCGGGCAGGAGCCGCAACAGGATGATGCGCCGATCGTACGTTTCGTGAATCTGTTGATCAGCCAGGCCATCCAAGACCGTGCATCAGATATTCACATCGAACCAGCCGAACGCCAGCTCGATGTCCGCTACCGCATTGACGGTGTGCTCCACGAGATGCAGCAGGCACCGAAGTCAATCCAGAACGGTGTGATCTCTCGACTGAAGATCATGAGCGATATCGACATCGCGGAACGCCGCAAACCGCAGGATGGCCGCATGTCGGTCAGTCACGGCGGCCGAAAGATCGACCTTCGAGTAGCCACGTTGCCTACTGTATGGGGCGAAAAGGTCGTCATGCGTATTCTTGACAACGCACAATCCAGCATGGCTCTGAGCGACTTGGCGATGCTTGACCACAATTTGGACAGCTTCCGGTCGTCGTTTACGAAGCCTTACGGCATGATTTTGGTTACCGGACCGACTGGTTCCGGTAAGTCGACGACTCTATACACGACGCTGCATGCGGTGGCGAAGCCAGAGATCAACGTGATTACCGTCGAGGATCCGGTGGAATACCGGATGGCGGGCATCAACCAGGTGCAGGTCAACGCGAAAGCGGGCCTCACCTTCGCGAGCGCGCTGCGGTCCATACTTCGTTCCGACCCCGACGTGGTTCTCATCGGTGAGATCCGCGACCATGAGACGGCGCAGATCGCCATCGAGGCGGCCCTCACAGGTCACCTTGTACTCTCTACTCTTCACACCAACAATGCTCCGAGTGCTGTTACGCGTCTTACTGAAATGGATATCGAGCCTTTCTTGGTTGGGTCTGCCATCGACTGCGTCGTCGCGCAGCGTCTCGCTCGGCGGTTGTGTGACCGGTGCAAGCAGCCGTATCAGCACGATGCGACCGCGTTGACGAACCTGCGGGTCGGATACGATCCAAGCCAACCTCTGCCGACTCTGTTTCGCCCCGGCGGCTGCCAGACCTGTTCGGGAACCGGATACCGCGGTCGTATCGCCATTCACGAAGTCATGCAGATGTCTGAGGAGATCGAACGGATGGCGGTGGACCGTGCGTCCGCAGCCGATATTGCCCGAACCGCACGCTCGCAGGGGATGGTCCCACTGCGCGAGGACGGTTGGAAGAAAGTTCAGATGGGGCTCACCTCCGTAGAAGAAATTTTGCGGGTAGTTGCCTAATGTGGGCGAACAAGATCCTGGGGGGACCTGATGAGCAGAGAAGTACATGAGATTCCGATTTCCGATACGGCGAGTCCACTGCGCTCGCGCATTCGCAATCAGTCGACGGAGGGGTTTCCGCCACTGAACACACCGGTTCCAGCGTCCGCGTACGAGACCGCACCGCCGCCAGCGATGCCGGGCGCAGCTGCGCCGCAAACTTCAGGCGCGGAGTCCACGTCGCAGCCGCACGCAACGCCGCCTCATTCGGCACCAGTTGGGGCGCCTACGGCGGCACCTACCACCGCCGTTCCACCGATGGCTCCGCCTCAGAGGACGGTGCCTGCTTCGTCGATGGCTCCGCCTCAGATGGCTCCGCCTACCGCGCCGACGGCTCCGCCTCAGACGGCGGCGCCTGCCGCCTCGTTCGTTCAGCCTGCCGCGCCGCAGCCAGCAACCTCGACCACGCAGCCGCCTTCCGCCTTCGCGATGCCTACAGAGACCGCATCTACTTCGCCGCCTGCGACAGCGTCACCGAACGTTACGCCGCCGGACGAGGCGGAGCCACTCGATTCAGCGCCCCTTGGCGGGTTTCCACCGCCGGTCCCGAGCTTGCCTGAACCGCTCGAGGAAGACATCGATCCGTCTGGTCTCGGCGAAACTGGCGGCACCGTGCGCCCTGACGCTGACCCCCAGTTGCTTGCTGCACTTCGGGATGTTGTGCGATTGATCGCTTCTGACCTTCACGTGACGTCGAACGCGCCACCAATGCTGCGAATCGATGGCGCGTTGCAACCCCTTCCAGACTCCACAGTGTGGGATAAGAACCGGGTTTCCGACGCACTTGCGAGCCTGCTCACGCCTGCCCAAGCTGCGACATTTGAAGAGAACCTCGAACTCGACTTCGCATTCGCGGTGTCCGACAGCGCCCGTTTTCGCGTGAACTATTACCGTCAACGCGATGCAATAGGTGGTGCATTCCGTCTCATCCCGACCGAGATCAAGCCGCTCGAACAGCTGGGAATTCCCGATACGGTATCGCGCTTTGCGGAATTGGCTCGTGGTCTCGTGCTGGTCACTGGTCCAACCGGTTCGGGAAAGTCCACGACGCTCGCAGCCCTAGTGGATTTGGTAAACCGCACGCGTACCGACCACATTGTGACCGTCGAAGACCCGATTGAATTCATGCACGGCAACAAGCGGTCACTAATTAACCAGCGTGAAGTCGGAAGCGACACTCACAGCTTCGCTTCTGCACTCAAGCACGTACTTCGCCAGGACCCTGACGTGATTCTGATCGGCGAGCTCCGAGACCTTGAGACGATTTCGGTTGCGCTGACCGCTGCTGAAACCGGTCACCTCGTGTTCGCCACTCTGCACACGCAGAACGCGGCATCCACTATCGACCGTGTCATTGACGTCTTCCCGCCGCACCAGCAAGAGCAGGTGCGCGCGCAACTGGCCTCGACCCTTCAGGGTGTTGTGTGCCAGACGCTGGTAAAGAGGGCAAGCGGAAAGGGACGAGTTGTCGCTACTGAAGTAATGGTGGCCACTCCGGCAATCGCCAACCTGATCCGTGAAGGTAAGACCTACCAGATTCCTACCGCACTTCAGGCTGGCCGCGATCTTGGAATGTACTCGATGGATCAGCATCTCGCTGAATTGGTCGACAACGGCAAAATCACCCACGCGGCGGCGATGGAGAAAGCGCAAGACCTCGAGGGGTTGAAGCGACTCATTAACCGGGTCGATTCTGGTGGGGGCGCCGCATCTACTCAGATGGCGGCTGCCGCTCACGACTTCAGCGAAAGCTTCTCCGGAATGGGGAACTGACATGGCTAGTGCGGCAACGTTTACGTACAAAGGGCGGGATTCGAGCGGGAAGGTCGTCAAGGGCCGTATCGATGCGATGACCGAAGGCGCTGTCGCAAATCGACTGCGCACGATGGGAATCTCCCCGCTGTCGATTGAGGAAGCATCCGGGGCCACCGGTCTCCAAATGGAGATCAATCTGGGCTCGTTCGGCACGAAGGTTAAACTGAAGGACCTGGCCGTCATGAGCCGTCAGATGGCCACGATGATCACCTCGGGCCTCTCCCTCTTGCGCACTCTGGCGATCCTCGCCGAGCAGACCGTCAACCCCGAACTCAAGAAGATCCTCACCTCGATCACGCGCGAGGTGGAATCTGGCTCTTCTCTGTCAGAAGCAACGGCACGGCACAGCCGGGTGTTCCCTCCGATCATGATCAGCCTGATCCGTGCCGGTGAGACCGGCGGATTCCTTGATGGGGCACTGCTCTCGGTCGCCAAGAACTTTGAGTCGGAAGTCAAGCTTCGGGGAACCATTAAGTCGGCTATGACTTATCCGGTAATCGTGTTCATCATGGCTATCGTTGCGGTGATCGCCATGCTCGTTTTCATAGTTCCGATCTTCCAGACGATGTTTGAGGGGTTCGGGAGCGCACTTCCTCTTCCCACCCAAATGTTGGTGTGGCTCTCAAGCATCATGTGGTGGTTCTTGCCGCTGATGATCATTTCCGGGATCATTTTTTCCATCTGGTGGAACCGCAACAAGAACGCCGAGCAAGTTCGGCGAGTAGTGGATCCACTGAAGCTACGAATCCCGGTGTTTGGCCAGTTGTTCCGAAAGATCGCGATCGGGCGGTTCAGCCGCAACTTCTCTGCCATGATGGCCGCCGGCGTCCCG
The DNA here is from genome assembly GCF_039527955.1 of Rhodoglobus aureus. Taxonomy (NCBI): domain Bacteria; kingdom Bacillati; phylum Actinomycetota; class Actinomycetes; order Micrococcales; family Microbacteriaceae; genus Rhodoglobus; species Rhodoglobus aureus. Next base: position 25,019 of record NZ_BAAAKW010000008.1, read on the forward strand.
ATCCTTCAAGTGCTCCACATCGTGGGAGAGACCTCAGGAAACTGGGTCATGGAAGAAGCCCTGCGAAAGGTCGCAGAGTCAGTGCGTCAGGGGCGCACAGTCGCTGAGCCCCTGTCACAGGAGAAGGTGTTTCCGTCGATGGTCACACAGATGATCGCCGTCGGTGAGGATGCTGGTGCGCTTGAGCAGATGTTGGAGAAGATCGCCGACTTCTACGACGAGGAAGTGCAGTCTGCCACGGAGCAACTGACCGCCATGATCGAGCCGCTCATGATCGCCTTCCTTGGCGTCGTCATCGGTGGAATGATCGTCGCCCTCTATCTGCCGATCTTCAGTATCTTCACGCTGCTCGGAGGGTAACGCCTGCTCGCGGGGTGCTTAGTAAACCACGGAATAGTTGTGTACTCATCGTGGCAATCTTGTCCACCCCTGCATTGGGGTCGAGAAACGATTGAATGTACCCCGTTTGCGGGATTACGCCCAGCGAACGTGGAGGCGACGATGGTCTGAGGGGGTCAAGTTTCATTGGGGGCCCTGTCCATTTTACTAAAAGAGACAGAGATGAATCGCATGCTTACACGAATGAAGAAAGAACTTAACGACCACCGCGCCGGCATCAAGCGCGAAGAGGGCTTCACCCTCATCGAGCTGCTCGTCGTGGTAATCATCATCGGCATCCTTGCCGCGATCGCCATTCCGATTTACATCGGAGTCCAGAACAGCGCGACTGACAGCTCGGTCAAGTCTGACCTGGCCAACTCGAAGATCGCCGTGGTTGCCTGGTACACCGACAACCCAGGTGCCGGTGCGCCGGCTCTCACCGCCGCCGCGCTTGCCGACTATGGCTTCACATCGGGCGGCGCAGTAAGTGCCGCGGGAATCACGTTCGGCACGGCGCCGACCGCTTCGGGAACACCTTTCTGCATCAACGCAACCAGCACGACCGGTGAAGCGTTCAGCGTCAGTGACACTGGCGGAGTTACCGATGGCGCCTGCGCTTAGTTAACAGCCACCGAGGATGGGGTGCCGCAGAAGTGGCACCCCATCCTCACCACTTAACCGAACACGATTTTGGCTCCAACGCCGCTCCATCCGACGGTGTCGTGGCCATTCAATAGCAATGACGCTCTGGGGGAGGATCCGTGAACACGCCACGCAAGCGCGAGACCGCACCGCCGGTCGCGCAGCAGTTGCGGAACTCCGATGACGGAATTGGACTCATCGAGATTGTGGTCTCGATGCTGCTGTTGGCCATCCTCGCCACAGCGTTGGTTCCGGTACTTCTCAGCGGTCTCAAACAGGCTTCGTCCAGTGCAACGCTGGCGACGGCAACGCAGCTCGCCAACGATGAGCTCGAGCGAGCACGCAGCTGGACGCGCTGCAGCGACCTAGACCCAGGGAACACAAGCATCACCGACGCTCGGGCCGTGGAGCTCACGATGTCGACAACCGTCGGTTCTTGCTCGCCTTCTCCGGAAAACCCAGTATCAGTACCGGTGAAAGTCGTCGTCACGCGAATGGACACCAACGTCGTGGTCACGTCCACGACGACCTATATCTTCATTGCGGAGTCGTGACATGAGCCAGTACACCGGGGCCTCGAAAGGAACTGACGCAAATGATGTTGCCGCAGACGAGCAAGGCTTCACGCTAATCGAGCTGTTGATCTATGCGCTCCTCCTCTCCTTCATTGTTGCCATCGCGGGCGGCATGATTTTCAGCGCCGTCACCACGTCGAAGACGGTGGTCAGCATGACTCAGAACTCGACTGCAGGGCAATTGGTTGCTCGATCCGTTGTCACCGGAATCCGAAACTCGTCGGACTTCCAACTTTCCGCTCCTGTGGGCGACGACCAGTTGCTGGTCGCTCGTCGTGCCGGATCAGGCGCGATCCTCGACTGGAGTTGTGAAGCCTGGTACTACTCGGCTGTGGACAACAAGGTGTGGTTCACGAGCTCCGATCTCGCAATTTTGCCCCCGACGGCAGCCGAAGTCGCCACCTGGACGCTGCTGACCGCAGATGTTCAACCAGCGTCAGGAACCGCCATTTTTAGTGCGTTGAATGATCGCCTATCTATATCCATCCTCGGTTTGGACGGCGCGCACCGACCTATCGACATCACAAGCTCGGCAACCAGTCGAGCCGGAGCATCAGGGAGTTTGACATGTTTCTAAAGCGATTCATTCCCGTACGGTCAGAAGATGGTTCAGCGTTAGTCGCCGTGCTCGGCGTCTTTGCGATGGGGCTTATCCTGACCACTCTCATCGTGTCGTCGGTTGTGCACGGTCTGGGGTTCAGCACGTTCTCCCGGGCGTCAGTACAGTCTCATGCCGCGGCAGACGCAGGTATTACTGCGGCTCGGGCCAGCCTTTATACCGCATCCAACTGCAACTCACAGTCCACGCCAGGTATCTACGTCTCTGCAGGCTCACCTAAATACCGAGCGACCGTCGAGCGAAACAATGGCTCCGGTTGGGTAACGGGATGCCCGAACGCCCTAACCTCTCAAGTACGCATCAGCTCGACCGGAACGGCAGCAGCTCCGGCTGTGTCGGGGGTGTCTGCTGGTGACACCTCCACAGTGCAGGCGGTGTACCAGTACATCGTCCCTGGCGTGAATCCGAGTGGGGTCGGCATGTATTTGCACGATGGTGCCATCATCGAGGCCAACTCGTCGCTTGACCTTTCTGAGGGCGGCAACACTGGCCTGATCGTCAAGAACGGCAGGCTGGACTGCAACAAGAACAACGGCGTGATCAACGGAAGCATAATGGTCCGCGGCGACCTGTCATTCGGGGGAAAGTGTACCGTGACTGGCAGTGCAGTAGTCACCGGACACACGACCCTCGGATCCGGCCGGATCGACGGAAATCTCACGTCCGGCTCGGTATCGCCGAACCCGCCCGGGTCGAAGGTCGGAGGAACCTACACCCAGAATGCGGCCACTCCGGCAGCCCCCGAGTGGGTAAACATAACCTATAAGCCATCGGATTGGCGGACCACAGCAGGTCTTCCTTACGAAGTTCGGCCGATGCCATCGAGTTGCACACTAAGTTCTGGCAACCTCGGTGGAACGACCCCCGGATACCCTCTCATTCTGAACGCGCTCGCATGTTCGGGAGGCGTTTCCGCCAACAACAACACAACCGTTAAGCTCACGAGCGATGTCGTGGTCTTCGCGAATAAGTTCGATTTCGGCGGAGTGAACTCCTTGTCATTCACATCGTCGAGCACGGCGAGTCACCGCATCTGGTTTATCACCCCGGATAACGGTCCCGCGGGAGACAAATCACCAACCTGTGCTTCCACGCAGGGAGACTTTTCGGTAAAGAACGGTTTCGAAGTGAAAGCACCGATCGCGGCCTTGCTTTACACCCCGTGTGCATTCGACGGCAAGAACGGGTTCACCTGGAACGGCCAAATTTACGCCGGCGACTACAGCGAAATTAAGAACAACCCGAGCTTTACCTTCGTTCAAGTGGGAGCTGCTGGCGTCGACTTCGACCAAGCCACGGTGACACCGCAGGTGACGAAACCTCAACCTGGTGGCTTAATCACTATGCGAGATCTCAGTGCTGGCTAGCATCCTGGTGGTCTTGGTCGGAGCCTTTGGACTGCTCATCGGCTCGTTTCTTAACGTTGTCGTTTATCGGGTGCCGGCGAAGCAATCAATTGTGTCTCCGCCGAGCGCTTGCCCGAACTGCGGCGAGCCGATTCGGCGCCGGGACAACGTACCTGTGTTGTCCTGGCTCTTCCTGCGTGGCAAATGCCGCGATTGCCAAGCGCCCATCTCGCGCCGCTACATCCTGGTGGAGCTCGCGACCGGCCTGTTCTTTGCTGCCGTGGCCGGCTGGTTCATTTTCGGTTGGGTTCCGACGTCGACAGTTGTATCAACCGGAGAGTACGTCGGTGCCGCTCTGGTGCTTGTCGCGTACCTGTACCTCGCCGCAGTTTCTGTGGCCCTAGCCCTGATTGACATCGATCATCATCGGCTTCCCAATAGCATCGTGTTACCCGGTTACGTAGTGGCAGCTGTACTGCTTGGTGCAGCTGCGGTGCTCATAGCGGACTATGCCGCACTACTGTCAGCGGTGATCGGTGCAGTAGCGATGTTCGGCTTCTACTTTCTGCTCGCGCTGGTGTATCCGCGCGGAATGGGCATGGGCGACGTTAAGCTCGCAGGTGTGCTTGGTGTGTTTCTCGGGTTTCTCGGATGGCAGACCCTAGTGGTCGGCGCATTCGCGGCGTTTTTCCTGGGTGGGATTTTTTCGATCGCCCTGGTGCTGATGCGTCGCGCTTCGCGCACGTCGGCAATTCCGTTCGGTCCGTGGATGCTTCTGGGCGCATGGGTGGGAATTTACTTCGGTGCTGCCATGATGAGTGGCTACTTGCAACTGTTCGGGATTAACTAGGGGGAAGTTATGGCTATTACACAGTTGGTTGGGGTCGATATCGGCTCTGGCGCGATTCGAGCGGTTGAGGTCGCGGGCATTGGATCGAAACGGCCGTCGGTCGTGCGATTCTTTACGATGCCGCTGCCAGAGGGAGCCGTGCACGCGGGCGAGGTGCTTGAAGTCAACACCGTCGCCGCAGCACTCAAACAATTGTGGAGTTCGGCGAAATTCAGCAGCAAAAATGTTGTGCTTGGCGTCGGAAACTCCAAGGTGTTAGTTCGCGACCTCACCGTTCCTAAGCTCAGCTTGACCGAGATTCGACAGTCGCTGCCGACCCACGTCCAGGCAATGTTGCCGGTGCCCGTCGCCGACGCTATTTTGGACTTCTATCCAATTTCGGAGGCAGCGTCAGAGTCGGGGCCCGTCGTGAACGGGTTGCTAGTTGCCGTTGTCAAGGAATCAGTGCTCGCCAATGTTAGAGCAGTGCAGGCCGCCGGATTGACTCCGGTCGGGGTCGATCTGATTCCGTTCGCCCTGCCTCGGCTCACAGCTGCCGCACGCTTGGTGGGGAACGTCGCGCACGTCGAGATTGGTGCCCGCACTACTAACGTGATCGTAACGACAGGAGGTGTGCCACAGTTCGTGCGAACTATAGCGAATGGTAGCCACGACCTGACTGTCGCTCTTTCTGATCGGTTAGAGATTTCGATCACCGACGCCGAGGCGTTGAAGCGCCAACTCGGACTCTCGGGAGCTTCGGCAACGGCTGAGCAAGCTCCCGCAGTCGCCGTAATTCGCGACGTAAGCGGCACACTGCTGTATAATTTGCGGGAGACGTTGGGCTATTTTGCGAACTCCCGTCAGAATGAGCCGTTTGCTGGCATCGTCCTTTCGGGCGGAGGGGCCCAACTCGTGGGCCTAGCGGACGCGTTCTCTGAGATAACGAGGATTCCAGTCGTCCTCGCCGACACATTTGGAAATATTGACGTAGCCAAGGATGCGGCCAAGGGAGCCCAGACTCAGTCTGGGCTCAACGTGGCCCTGGGGCTTGCGTTGGGGGGTGTTGCGGCATGAGTGGTAAAAAGCAGAGCAACGGGCGTCTAGTAGTAGGCGGTCCGGCTCAAGCCAACCTGCTTCCACCCGAGGTCGGAATCGCGGCGCAAGCTCGTGTAATGAGGCGCACCGCAAGTGTGCTCGTGGTGCTGTCGGTGGTGCTGGTGCTTGCAGCCTATGCGGCCGTATCGGTACTCACGGTGGTTGAGCAAGGACGGCTCGACGCGGCAAACCTCAGGACCGACGAGTTGGTGCAGGAACAATCCAAGTATTCCGAAGTGCAGCAAGTTCAAAGCATGCTGGCGGCTGCGAATGCTGCACAGCAGGTCGGAACGTCGACGGAAATTGATTGGAAGGCCTACTTGGTTAGCATCCAAAAGAGTCTTCCCAGTGGAACCCTCGTCACGAATGTGTCTGCCGAGACCGCGACGCCCATCGCCGATTTTGTGCAGCCATCCGTTCCGCTTCAGGGTGACCGCATCGGTGAACTCAGATTCACTGCGACCAGCACTTCGCTGCCGAACGTTGAAACGTGGCTCGATGCCCTAGCAAAGCTCACTGGTTACGTTGACGCGACCCCTGGCTCAGTCAGCTTGAACCCACAGTCCGGGCTCTACGAGGTGACGATCACGATGCATATCAACGCAGACGCGCTGCTGCTTCGGTTCGATGAGGAGGCACTGGCCGCGAGGGAACAGGCCGCGGCCGACAAAGAAGCGGCAACGGAAGATGCGGCATCGACAGACGATGGCTCGTCCACGGATGCCGGCACCAGTGGGGATGAGTGATCATGAATAACAGACTCTGGATGATCATTGCCGGTGTTATCGGTGTCGCCATCTTCGCGCTCGGATGGTTCATCGGGGTAGCGCCGAAGATCGATGAGATGAACGCGGCCGGCGAGCAGCGAACGGCTGTCGAGACGCAGAATCAACTCCACGAAGCCAGGTTGGCCCAGCTCAAGGAAGAGTTCGAGCAGCTTGACTCGTTTAAGCTCGAGTTGAAAAGCGCACAGGCGCTCCTTCCTCCCGGTGACGAGTTGTCGAGCTTCCTTGGTGAGCTCCATCGATTGGAGGCGTCAAGTGGCGTCGTGCTGACTGAATTCGGCGCGGGAGACGGGCAGGCCTATATCGCCGCCCCCAGTTCGGGAACCACGAATCCGTTGGTGACTGATCAGAATTTCATTGCCATTCCTATCAACCTGTCGGTGACCGGTAGTCGTGCGCAGGTTATCGAATTCCTCAGTGACCTGCAGTTCGGGACGCGCTTGTTTCTTGTTACCACGCTCACAGTCGCGGAAGACGATCAGGTCTCGGAAGACGGTCAGGAATCAGAAAGCTATAACGGCGACATTTCCGGCCTGGTATATGTGCTGGTCGACCCATCAGCGCCACCGCCAAGCCCGACACCCGCTGAACCTGTGGATGCTGAGCCTGCTCCGTAAGCAGGTCCGGTGCATACTGCTGCCGAAGAACGCCACGACGCACACTGTCGTGGCGTTCTTCTCACTTTTGAACCTTCGCTCAGTAGACTAGGTTCATCAGTCGCTGGAACGAGGAGGCAACAGTCATGACCGACCCATCTGTAGAGCGTGGTTCATCCGATCACAACCAGGACAACATTGAGGATGCCGTAGTCGTTGACGAGACGGTCTCTGATGACGGAACAACAACCACGGCAACGCCTCTCGTGGAGCCTGAGGTCGAATCATCGACCTCAGCGTCAGGCTCCGCATCCACGGCCGATTCCGTCTACGACGATGCGACGGTCGAAGCAGAAGCCGAGCCGCTCGCGGAGCCTGTAGTCGAGTACGAGCCCGAAATTGTTGCTGAGGCTGAAACAAACGCTACGGGAACCTCGGGAACGTCGAGCACGACGTCAGCTGGCGAGCCCCGCGTGGTCTATATGACCGCTCCTACGCCCCCGAAGGTTGCGGGCAACCGTGGCTTTGGCGTATTCATTGCGCTGGTATCCACCCTGGTGTTCGCAATCGTCTTTGCCATCGCCGTAGCGATCATCAACTCTGTGCAGGTTGGCCGAGCGGATATCGGCTTTGTGCAGCAGCCCGCGTTCTACGTGCCCATCGCGTTCTTTGCCCTTGGCGCGCTCATCATTGCGCTCATCGTCAACCGTGCAGGCTGGGCGGCACACGTGTTTGGCAGCATCATCGTCGGGCTGGTCGTCTACTTCGGTACAGTCGGCGTGCTGTTGCTTGCCAACGGCATCATCCAAAACACTCAAGAGCAGGCGCAACTTCTCTTCGCGCTGGCGCTCATTGACCCACGAGTAATCGCCGGGGGACTGATCGCCCGTGAGGTCTCCCTGTGGACCGGTGCGCTAGTAGCTAAGCGAGGCCGCAAGGTCACCGAACGCAACCGCGAATCCCGCACTCAGTGGGAAGCCGAGCTCGCTGAGAAATCTGCAGCTCAGCACTAGTCATGATTGCGCAGCCATCAGCCAGTTTTGCTTACTGCGTGTGGGCTGTGACCATTTGACCCCGGCCGGTCCGGGGGCTATTCTTTCTGAGGTGTGCGCTTTGTCGTGCGCTTGAACCGTGCCCTTCGGCCCAAACCGCAATTGCGGGGTTCTCGCGCCAGTCACTCCACACCACAGGGTTCAGCCTTCTGGCTGACCCCCACGGCATATCCACAAAGCATCCGATTCGTTCGGCTGGCGCGTGGGTCCAGATGAACTCGAAGTTCTGCGAAGAGCTTCGAATGCTAACCATCATGACGCTGTCACCGTGCAGCAAAATCAAGGAGTAATTTAGTGCCCACCATTCAGCAGTTGGTGCGTAAGGGACGCTCGCCGAAGGTCGTTAAGACCAAGGCTCCCGCCCTTAAGTCCAACCCGCAACAGCGCGGCGTTTGCACGCGTGTCTACACAACAACTCCGAAGAAGCCGAACTCGGCTCTCCGCAAGGTTGCTCGTGTCAAGCTTTCTAACGGCACCGAGGTCACCGCGTACATTCCCGGAGAAGGTCACAACCTTCAAGAGCACTCGATGGTGCTCATCCGTGGTGGTCGTGTAAAGGACCTCCCCGGTGTTCGCTACAAGATCGTTCGCGGAGCGCTCGACACCCAGGCCGTTAAGAACCGTAAGCAGGCTCGTAGCCTCTACGGCGCGAAGAAGGATAAGAAGTAATGCCTCGTAAAGGACCAGCACCAAAGCGTCCCGTAGTCGCAGATCCGGTATACGGCGCACCCATTGTTAGCCAGCTTGTCAACAAGATTCTTCTTGATGGCAAGAAGGGCCTTGCAGAGCGCATCGTTTACGGCGCACTCGCAGGCGTAACCGAGAAGACCGGCCAAGATGCCGTCGTCACGCTCAAGAAGGCACTCGACAACGTGCGTCCGACCCTTGAGGTCAAGTCGCGTCGTGTCGGTGGCTCGACCTACCAGGTTCCTGTTGAGGTCAAGTCGCACCGTGCAAACACTCTTGCATTGCGTTGGCTCACGAGCTACGCAAAGGGTCGTCGTGAAAAGACGATGACTGAGCGTCTCACCAACGAAATTTTGGACGCATCGAATGGACTTGGCGCCGCTGTAAAGCGTCGTGAAGACACCCACAAGATGGCCGAGTCCAACAAGGCATTCGCTCACTACCGCTGGTAGTAGCTACTCGTTGTGAGGCGAGTCAGAGAATCTCTGGCTCGCCTCACTTCTGAGTTTCGTTCTTCAACAACAAACTTTCGGAGGAACCTGTGGCACAGGACGTGCTCACGGACCTAAAAAAGGTCCGCAACATTGGCATCATGGCTCACATCGATGCTGGCAAGACCACCACGACTGAGCGCATCCTGTACTACACGGGTGTAAATCACAAGATCGGTGAAACTCACGACGGTGCGTCGACCACAGACTGGATGGAGCAGGAGCAAGAGCGTGGCATCACGATCACGTCTGCTGCTGTGACCTGTTTCTGGGACAAGAACCAGATCAACATCATTGATACCCCTGGCCACGTTGACTTCACGGTTGAGGTGGAGCGTTCGCTCCGCGTACTCGACGGTGCAGTTGCTGTGTTCGATGGTAAAGAGGGTGTGGAGCCGCAGTCTGAGACTGTCTGGCGCCAGGCCGACAAGTACAACGTTCCCCGCATCTGCTTCGTCAACAAGATGGACAAGATGGGTGCAGATTTCTACTACACCGTCGACACCATCGTTAGCCGCTTGGGCGCCCGCCCGCTGGTTATTCAGCTCCCCATCGGATTCGAGTCCGGTTTTGAAGGCGTTGTTGACCTCGTCGAAATGCGCGCATTGACGTGGCGTGGAGACTCCAAGGGTGACGTCGAGATGGGCTCAAAGTACGCCATCGAAGAGATCCCAGAAGACCTCAAGGAGAAGGCTGCGGAATACCGCACAGCTCTCCTCGAAGTTGTAGCTGAGACTGACGACGCCATCATGGAGCGTTACTTCGCCGGCGAAGAGATCACAGTTCCTGAGATCAAGGCTGCGATTCGTAAGCTCACCGTGAACAGCGAAATCTACCCTGTGCTCTGTGGTTCTGCTTTCAAGAACCGCGGCGTTCAGCCGATGCTTGACGCTGTTATTGACTACCTCCCGTCGCCTGTCGACGTGCCTCCGCTGGAAGCACACTCGCCTCGTGACGAAGAGAAGATCATCATTCGCAAGCCTGAGTCGACGGAGCCATTTGCGGCTCTCGCCTTCAAGGTTGCCGTCCACCCCTTCTTCGGTCGCCTTACCTACATTCGCGTGTACTCGGGCCGCCTTGATTCGGGTGGGGCTGTAGCTAACTCGACCAAGGGCAAGAAGGAGCGCATCGGAAAGATTTTCCAGATGGCTGCCAATAAGGAGATGCCTGTCGACAGCGTTACTGCTGGACACATCTACGCCGTAATCGGCCTCAAGGACACCACGACTGGTGACACGCTGTGTGACCTGAACGACCAAGTCGTTCTCGAGTCGATGACGTTCCCTGAGCCCGTGATCGAGGTAGCGATCGAGCCGAAGACGAAGGCCGACCAAGAAAAGCTTGGTCTCGCCATCCAGAAACTCGCCGAAGAAGACCCCACGTTCCGTACCGAACAGAACCAGGAAACTGGCCAGACGGTTATCAAGGGAATGGGTGAACTTCACCTCGACATCCTCGTAGACCGCATGAAGCGCGAATTCAACGTTGAAGCCAACGTTGGTAAGCCGCAGGTTGCCTATCGCGAGACGATTCGTCGCATTGTGGCCAAGCACGACTACACCCACAAGAAGCAGACGGGTGGATCGGGTCAGTTCGCTAAGATTCAGATTTCGCTTGAGCCGATGGACGTTGTCGGCGACACGATTTACGAATTCGTGAACAAGGTCACCGGTGGACGTATTCCTCGCGAATACATCGGCTCGATTGACCAGGGTTTCCAGGCTTCGATGGGTGTCGGAGTACTGGCAGGATTCCCCATGGTCGGCGTTAGGGGAATCATTCTCGATGGTGCCTCTCACGATGTTGACTCGTCAGAAATGGCGTTCAAGATCGCGGGAACAATGGCATTCAAAGAGGCAGCGCGTATGGCTGACCCAGCTCTCCTCGAGCCGCTCATGGCGGTCGAGGTTCGTACTCCCGAGGAGTACATGGGAGATGTCATCGGTGACCTCAACAGTCGCCGCGGACAGATCCAGTCCATGGAGGACGCGACCGGCGTAAAGGTCATTCGCGCCCACGTACCACTGTCGGAAATGTTCGGTTACGTCGGCGACTTGAGGTCGAAGACCTCGGGTCGCGCGGTGTACTCGATGACGTTCGACAGTTACTCTGAGGTTCCCCGTGCGGTAGCTGACGAGATTATTCAAAAGAACAAGGGCGAGTAATCGCCGCACTACCAGCGCGCAACTAACATAGATACACACCAACTTGCGAAACATTCGGCAGTGAAATGTCGTCGGATGCGGAGCAACCAAGTCCTGAGGAGGACCCACAGTGGCTAAGGCCAAGTTCGAGCGGACCAAGCCGCACGTAAACATCGGAACCATCGGTCACGTTGACCACGGAAAGACCACACTCACCGCAGCGATCTCGAAGGTACTTGCAGACAAGTTCCCTTCGGCAACTAACGTGCAGCGTGACTTCTCGTCGATTGACTCGGCTCCGGAAGAGCGTCAGCGCGGCATCACCATCAACATCTCGCACGTCGAGTACGAGACCCCCAAGCGCCACTACGCACACGTAGACGCTCCGGGCCACGCTGACTACATCAAGAACATGATCACCGGTGCAGCTCAGATGGACGGTGCAATCCTCGTGGTTGCAGCGACCGACGGACCGATGGCTCAGACTCGCGAGCACGTTCTGCTCGCGAAGCAGGTTGGTGTTCCTTACCTGCTCGTAGCACTCAACAAGTCCGACATGGTTGACGACGAAGAGATCCTTGAGCTCGTTGAGCTCGAAGTTCGCGAACTCCTCTCAAGCCAGGGCTTCGATGGCGACAACGTTCCCGTTGTTCAGGTATCGGGCCTCAAGGCTCTCGAGGGCGACGAGAAGTGGGTTCAGTCAATTCTGGACCTCATGGACGCTGTCGACGAGAGTGTTCCTGACCCCATCCGCGACAAGGACAAGCCGTTCTTGATGCCGGTTGAAGACGTCTTCACTATCACTGGTCGTGGAACCGTTGTTACGGGCCGCGCTGAGCGTGGAACTCTCAAGATCAACTCCGACATCGAGATCGTTGGAATCCGTCCGACCCAGAAGACCACGGTCACTGGTATCGAGATGTTCCACAAGCAGCTCGACGAGGCATGGGCCGGCGAGAACTGTGGTCTGCTCCTTCGTGGAACGAAGCGTGAAGATGTAGAGCGTGGACAGGTTGTTGTTAAGCCTGGTTCCGTTACTCCTCACACGAACTTCGAGGGAACCGCATACATCCTGTCAAAGGATGAGGGTGGGCGTCACAACCCGTTCTACGCGAACTACCGCCCGCAGTTCTACTTCCGTACCACCGACGTCACCGGCGTCATCACGTTGCCTGAGGGCACCGAGATGGTTATGCCTGGCGACACCACCGACATGACCGTTGAGCTCATTCAGCCCATCGCCATGGAAGAGGGCCTCGGCTTCGCTATCCGTGAGGGTGGCCGCACCGTAGGTGCCGGTAAGGTAACCAAGGTTCTGGCGTAACTCCAGCACTAATTACGACAGAGGGTCGAGCCGAAAGGCTCGGCCCTCTGTCGTTTAAGCGGCTCGGCCGGTGAGGCGGGTGGTGAGCGCGCGCGCGGCTGCAACTATCGCGGTGCCGAGCTCGTCCCAGTGATCGCCAACGGCATCCGTTCTGAAGGTGAGTCCGATCGAGGCCGAAGGGTATCCGTTTCGGTCGAAGGATGCGGCCCCGACGGAGGCGTAATCTGCAGTGACGTCACCGATCTCGATAGCCCATCCACGTTCCCGTGTGGTGCTGAGTAATTGGCTCAGCTCGTTGAGTGTCTGTGGTCCGGCTGACTGGCGACGAGTGAGTGAACTGCGGGACGGGTAGAGCGCACGCACTTGGTGTGCCGTGAGTTGCGCGAGCATTGCGCGCCCGGTCGCGGTGAGGTGCGCGGGTAGGCGAACCCCGACGGCCGAGACGGTCATTGGCGCGCGCGAGCCTTGTACGCGGGCTGCGTAACTGACCTCGGCACCAGTCAGCACGGCGAGGTGTGCCACCACCGGAATTGGCGCCTCGCTCGCCAGGCTGTGCATGAACGGAGTGGCCAGTCGTGAGAGGCGTTCACTGCGCAGCGCTGAGGTCCCAATTTCGGAGACGAGCGCGCTCAGCCCGTAGGTGCGGTCTTCGGGGTAATGCACCACAAAGCCCTCGTCGATCATGGCGGCGAGCAGTTGATAGACGGATGAGCGGGGCAGCTCAAGTTCGCGGGCGAGGCTCGACGCCTGAACCGGTCCAGGCCGGGAGGCGAGGTGCCGAAGCACTGCCATGGTGTTGCGGGCTGCCGGAATCTCGGACACAGTGCTCCTGTCTGGTATCTCAGACACCATATCCCGAAAGCCCCTCGCGGAGGAAGGCAGATGGGCGTTCACTTAGATCATGAATCTTGCCCCAGATGCGGCCGTCACCATCGGCGTAGGTCCTTTGAGCATCCACGATGTAGTTGCCGTGGCACGGTATCGCGCGCCCGTCGAGCTCGATCCTGCCGCTTACGACGCGATCACCGCATCCCGAGCCGTTATCGAAGCGCTCGCTGATGATGTGCGGCCACATTACGGGGTGTCCACTGGCTTTGGGGCCCTCGCTACAAAGCACATTGCGCCCGAACAACGCGTGCAGCTTCAGCGGTCGCTCGTTCGGAGTCACGCTGCAAGCTCCGGCGCAGAGATCGATGCGGAAGTTGTTCGAGCCACCATGCTGCTTCGCCTCTCGACCATGGCGACCGGGCGCACAGGCGTGCGGCCCATTGTGGCCGAGACGTATACTGCCTTGCTCAACGCGGGCATCACGCCGATCGTTGGCGAGTACGGCAGCCTCGGCTGCTCAGGTGACTTAGCGCCTCTCGCGCACTGTGCACTTGCCGTCATGGGGGAAGGTGACGTGCGGGTTGCCGGCGAACTGTTGCCAGCATCCGCAGCGCTGCGGGCAGCAGGCATCGAACCAGTTGTATTGCACGAGAAGGAGGGCCTTGCGCTGATCAACGGCACCGATGGGATGCTCGGAATGCTGTCGCTCGCGATCACCGATCTTCAGGCACTGCTCACCACCGCCGACTTGGCTGCAGCATTGAGCGTCGAAGGTCTGGCGGGCACCGATCGCGTGTTCGCGGAAGACCTGCAGCAGCTTCGGCCGCACCCAGGTCAAGCTCACTCCGCGGCAAACATGCGTGCCGTACTTAAGGGGTCCGGCACGATTGCGGCCCACGCTAGCAATGGTTTCACCAGAGTGCAGGATGCCTATTCGCTGCGCTGTGCGCCTCAAGTGCACGGTGCAGCCCGGGACACTGTTGAACATACGACCATGGTCGCCAAGCGCGAACTAGCAAGTGCCATCGACAACCCGGTCGTCACTCTCGACGGTCGCCTCGAGTCCAACGGAAACTTCCACGGTGCGCCGGTCGGGTACGCACTCGACTTTCTCGCGATCGTGAGTGCCGATGTTGCGAGCATGAGCGAACGCCGTACCGACCGTTTTCTCGACAGCAACCGAAACGGTGGGCTCAATGCCTTCCTCGCCGGCGACCCCGGAGTCGACTCCGGGCACATGATTGCGCAGTACACGCAGGCCGGGATTGTTAGTGAGCTGAAGCGGCTCGCTGCCCCGGCATCCGTCGATTCGATTCCAACGAGCGCGATGCAAGAGGATCACGTGTCGATGGGGTGGAGCGCTGGGCTCAAACTGCGTCGCAGCATCGATGGGCTCTCGCGTGTGCTTGCGATCGAGCTACTCACGGCAGCACGCGGCATAGAGATGCGGGGCGAGACACCGTCGCCGGTTTCTGCCGCCGTCATTGATTCGATTCGTGAACGGGTACCCGGCGCGGGGCCCGATCGCTACTTAGCGCCAGACATTGCCGCGAGCGTCGAACTTGTTCAGTCTGGCGCACTGCTTGCCGCAGCCCGATCCGTCACCGACCTTCACTAGACAGCTCAGGTCACAACCCATCGATTTTCACTAGGAGCACTGATGATTACCGCACACCGTGGAAGCACGCTTAACACTCTGGGCTGGCAGCAGGAAGGCGCACTGCGCATGCTGCAAAACAACCTCGATCCTGAGGTTGCCGAACATCCAGAAGATCTCGTTGTCTACGGCGGCACGGGCAAAGCCGCTCGCGACTGGCCGAGTTATCACGCCATCGTCCGGTCGCTCACGACCCTCAAGGGCGACGAGACTCTGCTTGTTCAGTCGGGCAAACCGGTCGGCGTAATGCAGACCCACGAGTGGGCTCCGCGAGTGCTGCTGGCCAACTCCAACCTTGTAGGCGACTGGGCAAACTGGGATGAGTTCCGCCGACTCGAGCAGCTCGGTCTCACCATGTATGGCCAGATGACAGCCGGATCTTGGATCTACATCGGCACCCAGGGCATCCTGCAGGGCACCTATGAAACGTTCTCTGCGGTCGCGGCGAAGCGTTTCGGTGGAACTCTGGCTGGCACCATTACTCTCACGGCAGGCCTCGGAGGCATGGGGGGCGCCCAGCCGCTCGCCGTAACCATGAACGACGGTGTTGCGATCTGTATCGACGTGGACCAGAGCCGCATCACTCGCCGTATCGATCATGGCTACCTCGATGTCGAAGCGAAGAACCTTGGCCATGCAGTCGAATTGGCGGTTGCCGCGCGCGACGCCAAGAAACCGCTGTCGATCGGCGTTCTGGCTAACGCTGCCGCGGCCATTCCCGAGCTGCTGGCCATGGGTGCGCCCATCGATATCGTCACCGACCAGACAAGTGCGCACGACCCTCTGGCCTACCTACCATTGGGCATCGATTTTGATGACTGGGAGAACGCCAGACGTGATCCCGGTTTCGCTCAGCGCTCGCGGGAGTCGATGGCTATCCACGTTGAGGGCATGGTCGGGTTCCAGCAGCAAGGAGCCGAGGTCTTCGACTATGGCAATAACCTTCGCACTGAGGCGCTCGCGGCAGGTTACGCGAATGCGTTCGCGTTTCCGGGGTTCGTGCCGGCGTACATTCGTCCGCTCTTTGCTGAGGGCAAGGGGCCGTTCCGCTGGGCTGCGCTGAGTGGCGAGGCGAGCGACATCCATAAGACTGACAAAGCGATTCTCAAGCTCTTTCCCGAGAATGAGTCGCTGGCACGGTGGATCAAACTCGCGGGCGAACGCGTGCACTTCCAGGGTCTCCCTGCCCGCATCTGCTGGCTGGGCTATGGTGAGCGCGATAAGGCTGGCCTCCTCTTCAACGAAATGGTGTCCTCGGGTGAGCTGGCCGCGCCGCTGGCAATCGGCCGCGATCACCTGGACAGTGGCTCGGTGGCGTCGCCCTATCGCGAGACTGAGGCTATGAAAGACGGCTCCGATGCGATTGCCGACTGGCCGCTACTGAACGCTCTCGTCAACACGTCGTCGGGGGCGACCTGGGTATCGATCCATCACGGTGGTGGCGTCGGCATTGGTCGGTCGATTCACGCTGGGCAGGTCACGGTTGCTGATGGAACAGACCTCGCAGCGCAAAAGCTTGAGCGGGTTCTCACGAACGATCCGGGCATGGGGGTAATTCGTCACGTCGATGCTGGCTACGATGAGGCCATTGCGGTTGCCGACAACCTTGGCGTGCGCATCCCGATGACGGAAGGTGACAATGCTCAACTCTGATCCACTCTGGCCGCGTGCGGGGGACTGGCCATCGCCGGTTGAGGAGGAGTGGGCGGATGTCGCGCTCATTGGTATGCCGACGTCGCGCACGTCTCTCTCGCCGACGCAGGCGCACACAACTCCCCGTGCAGTTCGCGAAGTGTTGCGACGCTATGCCGCGCTGACCGAGCTTCGGATCGTAGACGCAGGCAATGTGCGCGAACCTGATCTAAACGAGCAGGGTGCGATCGAGACGGTTGCTGCGCTGCGTGCAGAGTTGGTGATTGCGCTGGGTGGCGACAATGCCACGACAGTGCCGACGGCGTTGGGGCGTTGGGGCGATGCGCTCGATACGGCGGGGTTGATCACGCTCGATGCGCACTATGACTTGCGCGACGGCACCACTAATGGTTCTCCCGTTCGGCGTCTCCTCGAAGCAGGCCTTGATGGGCGTCGCGTGGTGCAGATCGGCATCGAGCCGTTAGCCAATTCGTTGGCCTATGCCGAGCGTGCTCACGATGCGGGCATCACGGTGATTACGCGTGATGAGTTGCGGGCGCGGTCGATGGAAGACGTGATGGCACAGGCACTCGAAATCGCTGGCGCCGCTGGTGGCCCGATCCATGTCGACTGTGATGTGGATGTCTGCGATCGTTCTGTAGCTCCCGCCTGCCCGGCATCGGTCCCTGGCGGAATTTCGGCTATCGAGCTGCGCACCGCCGCTCGACTGGCTGGCGCACATTCTTCGGTGTCGTCGATCGACCTGGTCGAAGTGGATGCCGCATCCGACTCGGCTGACGAACGTACTGTTCGCTTGGTCGCTCTCTGTGTTCTTGAGGCGATTTCGGGGGTTGCGTTGCGATGACCAGCGCTGCGAAGACCGGCGGTGCTGCAACCAGCTCTGCCCCGGCGAGCACGGTGGTCGACAATATTGGTCTCTTGCTCACCCACGACGAAGAGCGCCCCGAGTTCAGCGATGCGGCGATCGTCTTCGAGAACGGTCGTGTCGCGTGGTGGGGTGCTTCAGCTGATGCACCGAGCGCGGATGCTCGTGTAGACGCCGACGGTGGTTGCGTGCTCCCGGGCTTTGTCGACAGTCATAGTCATTTGCTGTTTGCGGGCGATCGATCTGACGAGTTTGAGGCGCGCATGGCGGGGAGACGTTATGAGGCGGGCGGGATTCGTCGCACCGTTGCGCTGTCACGGGAAGCGAGCGACGAGGAGCTGCTGGCAAATGCCTCGGCTCTGGTTGCGGAGATGCGCCGTCAGGGCACCACGACGGTAGAGATCAAGAGCGGTTACGGGCTGAGTGTGCACGACGAGGCGCGAATGCTGAGGCTCGCATCCACTCTGACGACGGAGACGACGTTCCTCGGGGCTCACGTTGTCCCTACGGAGTTCACGGATGACCGCGCCGCCTACGTTCGTCTGGTCATGGGGGACATGCTCGATGCGTGTGCGCCGCACTCTCGCTGGATTGATGTCTTTTGTGACAACGGGGCGTTCACCGAAGAAGAGACGCGGGCGATCATCGGCGCTGGTCACGCACGTGGCTTGGGTGCCCGCCTGCACGGCGCGCAGCTGGGGGAATCCGGCGCGGTTCAGCTTGCGGTCGAGCTGGGGGCGGCAAGTGTCGATCACTGCACCTACCTCAGTGACGCCGATGTGGATGCGCTCGCCGGCAGCAGCACGGTCGCTGGGGTGCTCCCCGGGGTGGAGTTCTCAACGAAGCACCCCTTTGTGGATGCACGTCGGCTGCTCGACGCGGGTGTAACTGTTGCGCTGGCCAGCGATTGCAATCCCGGCTCCAGCTTCACGTCATCCATCCCGTTCTGTATCGCGCTCGCGGTGCGCGAAATGGGCATGACCACGCGAGAAGCGGTCACGGCTGCGACTCTGGGCGGTGCCAGTTCGCTGCGCCTCGACGACGTGGGGCATCTGCGGGTCGGTGCCCGAGCAAATGCCCAGATTTTGGATGCCCCGAATTACCGTCATTTGGCCTATCGTCCCGGTGTTCCGTTGGTGGCGAGCGTGTTTCTGGATGGCGTACGAGACGTTGTGAAGCACCCTCACTAAAGGGCTGCACAATTCCGACACGCCCGGGTTGCAGCAAATGCCCGGATGTGACAGACTCTTCTAGTTCAACATTTCGCCACCTCGTGTGTGCGAATCACTCCCAGGCAGTGCATAGTTCCACAACGTGTGTCTCACGCAGAGCGTGTGTCACGCAAGGTGTAGTAGCTAGGCCGCGGGGAGCAGAACCAAGCTTAACCAACTCCCCACAGCTTCTCGAAAGAGAACAGCGTCTTGAAAGAGACGATGATGCGGGGAAAGTTTGTGCCGGCTCGCTGGCCCATTCTCCTCGCGTCTACGCGGGTTGGTATCACAAGCAGTGACAGCAAGAACTTGACAGATAAATAGTGGTGCGAAAGCAGAAGTGCTGAGCGTCTCCGGATGGCAACATTCAGTGGCGAGCAGCCCAGGTGCACGCAGTGCAACCAAACGCAGTGCAACCAAAGTACTAAGGGAAGAGAGCCAGTCATGGCGGGACAGAAGATCCGCATTCGACTTAAGTCGTACGACCACGAGGTCATCGACTCGTCGGCACGCAAAATCGTTGACACGGTTACCCGCGCGGGTGCCACGGTAGTAGGCCCAGTGCCGCTGCCCACTGAGAAGAATGTGATTGCGGTTATCCGCTCTCCCCACAAGTACAAGGACAGCCGCGAGCACTTCGAGAAGCGCACACACAAGCGGCTCATCGACATCATCGACCCGACGCCCAAGGCTGTGGATTCGCTTATGCGTCTCGACCTGCCGGCCGACGTCAACATCGAGATCAAGCTTTAGCTCGCGCAGTTATTGAGCGACAGAGCCGATAAGGAAAATAATGTCTATAACTAAGACGACTAAGGGTCTGCTGGGCAAGAAGCTCGGCATGACTCAGGTTTGGGACGAGAACAACAAACTCGTTCCCGTGACCGTTGTCGAGATCACCCCGAACGTGGTTACGCAGCTGCGTACCCCCGAGGTTGATGGATACAGCGCAGTCCAGATCGCGTACGGCCAGATTGACCCTCGTAAGGTCAACAAGCCGCTCACCGGTCACTTCGACAAGGCAGGCGTAACGCCTCGCCGTCACATCACCGAGATTCGCACCCCTGACGCCGCGGAGTACACCGTCGGCCAGGAGCTTGCAGTCGACATCTTCACCCCAGGCTCAAAGGTCGACGTTGTCGGCACGAGCAAGGGTAAAGGTTTCGCCGGTGTTATGAAGCGACACAACTTCAAGGGTGTTTCTGCGAGCCACGGTTCGCACCGCAACCACCGCAAGCCTGGTTCCATTGGTGCCTCGTCGACCCCCAGCCGTGTCTTCAAGGGCATGCGCATGGCCGGTCGTATGGGTGGTGACCGGGTAACGGTCATGAACCTCGCCGTCCACGCGATCGACCTTGAGAAGGGACTCGTGCTCATCAAGGGCGCCGTTCCCGGAGCTCGCGGCCGCATCGTCTTCGTCCGCAACGCAGTGAAGGGGGCGTAGTACACATGGCTACCTCCATCGACGTCATCGACGCCAAGGGCAAGAAGGTCGACTCTGTCGAACTTCCTGCCGAGATCTTCGACGTGCAGACCAACGTTCCCCTCATCCACCAGGTTGTTGTCGCTCAGCGCGCAGCAGCACGTCAGGGTACGCACAACACCCTGCGTCGCGGTGAAGTTTCGGGTTCAGGTCGCAAGCCGTTCAAGCAGAAGGGAACCGGTCGCGCTCGTCAGGGCTCGATCCGTGCTCCTCAGATGAAGGGTGGTGGAATCGTTCACGGTCCACACCCCCGTGACTACTCACAGCGCACCCCCAAGAAGATGATTGCTGCTGCCCTTCGCGGCGCATTGTCCGACCGGGCTCGCGGTGAGCGCATTCACGTAATCGACGCTCTGTCGGTCGACAACAAGCCTTCAACGAAGACTGTTTCGGCTCTGCTTACGAGCATCGCTCCGAGCAAGAACGTTCTCGTTGTGCTTCAGCGTGAAGACGCGATCAGCCTCAAGAGCATTCGTAACCTCGACGCCGTTCACGTTCTGTCTTACGACCAGCTCAACGCCTACGACGTCGTCGTCAGTGACGACATCGTGTTTAGCAAGGGCGCTTACGACGCGTTCGTTGCGTTCAACACCAAGTCTTCGAACAAGGAAGAGGTCAGCGCATGACCGTCACGTACAAGGACCCACGCGACATCATCATCGCTCCCGTGGTTTCTGAGAAGAGCTACAACCTGATCGATATGGGTAAGTACACCTTCGAGGTAGACCCCCGTGCGAACAAGACCGAGATCAAGCTCGCTATTGAGAAGATCTTCAACGTCAAGGTCGATTCGGTCAACACGTTGAACCGTACGGGCAAGACCCGTCGTACCCGTTTCGGTATGGGCAAGCGCAAGGACACCAAGCGCGCCATCGTCACGCTCAAGTCCGGTTCCATCGACATCTTCACAGCTGTCGGCTAGGGACCAAGGAGAAACTAATGGCTATTCGCAAGTACAAGCCCACGACGCCTGGTCGCCGT
Organism: Rhodoglobus aureus; assembly: GCF_039527955.1. NCBI lineage: Bacteria > Bacillati > Actinomycetota > Actinomycetes > Micrococcales > Microbacteriaceae > Rhodoglobus > Rhodoglobus aureus. The sequence continues at coordinate 46,266 of NZ_BAAAKW010000008.1, forward strand.
GGATCCTCGGTTGCAGACTTTGCTGAGATCACTCGGTCTACCCCAGAGAAGTCGCTTCTGCGCCCTCTGCCGAAGACTGGTGGCCGCAACAACGCAGGTCGCATCACGAGCCGTCACGTTGGTGGTGGCCACAAGCGCCAGTACCGCGTCATCGACTTCAAGCGCAACGACAAAGACGGCGTAAACGCCCGCGTTGCCGAGATCGAGTACGACCCCAACCGCACCGCACGTATCGCACTGCTCCACTTTGTTGATGGCAGCAAGCGCTACATCATTGCGCCCAACAAGCTCAAGCAGGGCGACATCATCGAGTCGGGTTCTGGTGCTGACATCAAGCCAGGCAACAACCTGCCGATGAAGAACATCCCCGTGGGTACGGTCATTCACATGATCGAACTTCGCCCCGGTGCTGGCGCCAAGATGGCCCGCTCCGCTGGCGCATCTGTTCGACTCGTTGCAAAAGAGGGCCCTTATGCGCAGCTGCGTTTGCCTTCCGGAGAAATCCGCAACGTTGACGTTCGTTGCCGCGCAACGATCGGCGAGGTCGGCAATGCCGAGCAGTCGAACATCAACTGGGGTAAGGCCGGCCGTATGCGCTGGAAGGGTGTCCGCCCAACAGTGCGTGGTGTCGCCATGAACCCCGTCGACCACCCCCACGGTGGTGGTGAGGGTAAGACGTCCGGTGGACGTCACCCCGTTTCCCCTTGGGGCCAGGCAGAGGGGCGCACTCGTAAGCGCAAACTGCCTAGTGACAAGCTCATCGTTCGCCGCCGCAATGTCGGCAAGAAGCGCAAGTAGTAGGAGAGTCAGAAGATGCCACGCAGTCTGAAGAAGGGCCCCTTCGTCGACGACCACCTCCTACAAAAGGTTGTCAAGGCGAACGAAGCCAAGAGCAAAAACGTAATCAAGACCTGGTCGCGCCGCTCAATGATCGTTCCAGCAATGCTGGGTCACACGATCGCGGTGCACGATGGTCGCAAGCACATTCCGGTGTTCATCACCGAAACCATGGTTGGGCACAAGCTCGGCGAGTTTTCGCCCACCCGTACCTTCCGTGGACACGTGAAGGACGACAAGAAGGGTCGCCGCCGCTAGCGCGGTGGTGGAGGAGGTAGAGAAATGGTGGAGTCGATCGCACGCGTGCGTCACATCCGCGTGACCCCCATGAAGGCTCGTCGCGTTGTCAACATGATCCGCGGCAAGCAAGCTCAAGAAGCATTGGCAATTTTGAAGTTCGCACCTCAGGGCGCGAGCGAGCCGGTGTACAAGCTAGTTGCGTCTGCAATCGCCAACGCGCGAGTCAAAGCAGATGCTGCAAATAGCTTCTTGGACGAGCAGGATCTGATCATCTCGAAGGCGTTTGTCGATGATGGTGCCACGTTGAAGCGTTTCCAGCCGCGTGCCCAGGGCCGTGCGTTCCAGATCTTGAAGCGCACCAGCCACATCACGATTGTTCTGGCCACGCCAGACCACGTCGTTGAAGCCAAGGCCGACAAGGCAGGGAAGAAGTAATGGGACAGAAGGTAAACCCCTACGGTTTCCGTCTAGGAATCACCACCGACCACGTGTCGCGTTGGTTCTCTGACAGCACCAAGGTGGGTCAGCGTTACAGCGACTACGTTGCGGAAGATGTAAAGATCCGCAACCTGCTCAAGTCGAACCTCGACCGCGCAGGTGTTGCTCGCATTGAAATCGAGCGCACCCGTGACCGCGTCCGCGTAGACATTCACACCGCCCGTCCGGGCATTGTGATCGGTCGTCGCGGCGCAGAGGCAGAGCGTATTCGTGGAGAGCTCGAGAAGCTCTCCGGTAAGCAGATTCAGCTCAACATCCTCGAGGTCAAGAACCCCGAGGCTGAAGCTCAGCTCGTTGCCCAGGGAATCGCAGAGCAGCTCGCTGCTCGTGTTGCGTTCCGTCGTGCAATGCGTAAGGGCCTCCAGGGTGCTCAGCGCGCCGGAGCCAAGGGTGTTCGCATCCAGGTATCGGGTCGTTTGGGTGGCGCAGAAATGAGCCGCTCCGAGTACTACCGTGAAGGTCGCGTACCGCTGCACACGCTCCGCGCAAACATCGACTACGGCTTCTACGAGGCCAAGACCACTTTCGGTCGCATCGGTGTCAAGGTGTGGGTCTACAAGGGCGATATCACCAACAAGGAGCTCGCTCGCGAGCAGGCCAACCAGAAGTCGTCGCGTCCAGAACGTCGCGATGGTGGCGACCGTGGCCGTCGTACCGGCGGTCCTTCGTCCGCACCGAAGGCTGAAGCACCCAAGGCAGATGCCCCTAAGGCAGATGCACCCAAGGCAGAAGCCCCTAAGGCAGATGCAACGGCTGCAGCAGGAGTTGAGGCGTAACAATGTTGATTCCGCGTAAGGTCAAGTACCGCAAGCAGCACCACCCCTCCCGTAGCGGTCACGCTACCGGTGGAACCACGGTGTCGTTTGGCGAGTACGGTATTCAGGCTTTGACGCCGGCATACGTAACGAACCGCCAGATTGAGGCAGCTCGTATCGCTATGACGCGTCACATCAAGCGTGGTGGAAAGGTGTGGATCAACATCTACCCCGACCGCCCGCTCACCAAAAAGCCCGCTGAAACCCGCATGGGTTCCGGTAAGGGTTCGCCCGAGTGGTGGGTCGCCAACGTCAAGCCAGGTCGCGTGCTCTTTGAGCTCAGCGGCGTGGACGAGACGACTGCGCGCGAAGCACTCACTCGTGCAATTCACAAGCTGCCCCTCAAGGCACGCATCATCAAGCGCGAGGAGGGCGACGCATAATGGCGATCGGATCCAAGGAGCTAGCCCCAGTCGAGCTAGACACTTTTGAAGACGAACGACTGATTGACGAGCTGAAGAAGGCGAAGGAAGAACTTTTCAACCTTCGTTTTCAGGCCGCAACCGGTCAACTGGAAAGCCACGGACGTATTCGCGCTGTTAAGCGCGACATCGCTCGCATCTACACGGTTATCCGTGAGCGCGAGCTGGGCATCCGTGCAACCCCTGCTGCTATCGAGGCTCCTGCAAAAGAGACCAAGAAGCGCAGCACCAAGAAGGCAGAAGTAGCGGATGAAACCGCAGCGGACGCCGCTGACGAGACGAAGGAGGCGTAGTCATGGCCAAGGTTGAAGACAAGAAGACCGCGGAGACCGCCGAGGTCGCTCGTGGGTACCGCAAAACCCGTCGCGGGTTAGTGACTAGCGACAAGATGGATAAGACCATCGTTGTCATAGTCGAAGACCGCGTGAAGCACCCGTTGTACGGCAAGGTTATTCGCCGTAACTCCAAGGTGAAGGTTCACGACGAGGCCAACACGGCCGGCGTTGGTGACTCCGTACTTATCAGCGAGACCCGTCCGCTCAGCGCCACGAAGCGCTGGCGTCTGGTCGAGATCCTCGAAAAGGCTAAGTAATGCTTCAGCAGGAATCCCGAGTAAAGGTTGCCGATAACACCGGCGCCAAGGAGCTCCTCACGATTCGCGTTCTCGGTGGCTCAGGCCGTCGTTACGCAGGTCTCGGCGATGTCATTGTGGCAACCGTAAAAGACGCGATTCCTGGCGGAAACGTCAAGAAGGGTGAGGTCGTCAAGGCCGTCATCGTTCGCGTCATCAAGCAGACTCGTCGTTCCGACGGTTCATACATCAAGTTTGATGAGAACGCAGCCGTAATCCTTAAGTCCGAAAGTAGTGACCCTCGTGGTACTCGCATCTTCGGACCGGTCGGCCGTGAGCTTCGCGACAAGAAGTTCATGAAGATCATCTCTCTCGCACCGGAGGTGCTGTAGTTATGGCAAAGATTCGCAAGGGTGACCTCGTACAGGTCATCAGCGGCCCGACCGAAGAGCGCGGCGGAAGCCGTGGCAAGCAGGGTCGCGTTATCAGGGTTATCGCTGGGAAAGACCGCGTCGTCGTGGAGGGTGTCAATTTCGTCACCAAGCACGTCAAGGTCGGTCAGACTCAGCGTGGAACCAAGACCGGTGGCATCGAGACGATGGAGGCACCGATTCACGTGTCCAACATTGCTCTCGTTGACCCCGAGACCAAGCTCCCGGCACGTGTCGGCTTCACTGTCGGCACTGACGACCGCGGAAAGACCACGCGCGAGCGCTTCTTTAAGAAGTCGCGCCGCGTAGAGACCAAGAAGTCGAAGGCAGCTACGGCTGAGCCCAAGGCCTCGACGAAGGATGCCGAAACGGCAACCGAGAAGGACGCAGACTAATGACGACGACTGCACCTGCAGCTGGCAAAATCCAGCCGCGCCTTAAGCAGAAGTACCGCACTGAAATTGCGGCGCAGCTCAAGAAGGATCTTGGGTTCACCAACGTGCACCAGGTTCCGGGGATCGTTAAGGTCGTCGTTAACACTGGTGTCGGTGAAGCGGCTCGCGACGGAAAGATCATCGATGGGGCCGTCAAGGACCTCACCGCGATCACCGGTCAGAAGCCCTACGTAACGAGCGCTCGCAAGTCGATTGCTCAGTTCAAGCTCCGTGAAGGACAGCCCATTGGCGCACACGTCACCCTCCGTGGTGACCGCGCTTGGGAGTTCCTCGACCGCTTGATCTCGCTCGCGCTTCCGCGTATCCGTGACTTCCGCGGCCTTTCGGACAAGCAGTTCGATGGCAACGGTAACTACACGTTCGGCCTCACGGAGCAGTCAATGTTCCACGAGATCGATCAGGACAAGATTGACCGCGTTCGTGGTTTCGACATCACAATCGTCACCACTGCAAAGAACAACGAAGAAGGCCGTGCGCTGTTGAAGGCACTCGGATTCCCGTTCCGTTCAGCAGAGAACGCATCTAACTAACCAAGTATCACCAATCGACCAGGTCGGCCTTCGTGTAACGGATGCCGAAACCAGACGAGACAGGAAACACATAATGACAATGACAGATCCGGTCGCTGACATGCTGACCAGACTGCGCAACGCCAATTCGGCGCACCACGACAGCGTTTCAATGCCTAATAGCAAGCTGAAGTCGCGCCTGGCCGAAATGCTCAAGGCCGAGGGATACATCCTCAGTTGGAGCACCGAGGACGCTCGCGTGGGCCAGACCCTCACGATCGAACTCAAGTACGGCCCCACTCGCGAGCGTTCCATCAAGGGAATCAAGCGCGTTTCGAAGCCTGGCCTTCGTGTATACGCTCGCTCGACCGAAATCCCCAAGGTTCTTGGCGGACTCGGTGTGGCAATTTTGTCCACCTCCTCTGGTCTCTTGACCGACAAAGAGGCGACTAAGAAGGGCGTAGGTGGGGAAGTCCTCGCTTACGTGTGGTAACTCAAAATGTCACGAATCGGAAGACTTCCTATTGATGTCCCCGCTGGTGTCACTATCACCATCGATGGACAAAACGTCGCTGTGAAGGGCCCGAAGGGTGAGCTTGCGCTCACCGTCAAGGCTCCTATCGCCGTAGCGCTCGAAGAGGGCCAGGTTCTCGTAACCCGCCCCAACGACGAGCGTGAATCGCGTTCGCTTCACGGCCTCACTCGTACGCTGATCTCTAACCAGATCGTTGGTGTCACCGACGGTTACACCAAGGGCCTTGAGGTCGTTGGTACTGGTTACCGTGTTACGGCAAAGGGCAGCTCAGTCGAGTTTGCTCTCGGGTACTCACACTCGATCACCGTTGACCCGCCCGCAGGCATTAGCTTCGCGGTCGAGGGCAACAACAAACTAGTTGTCAGCGGCATCGACAAGCAGGCGGTTGGCGAAGTAGCAGCCAACATTCGTAAATTGCGCAAGCCAGAGCCCTACAAGGGCAAGGGTGTGCGCTACGCCGGCGAAGTTGTTCGTCGCAAGGCCGGAAAGAGTGGTAAGTAGACATGGCTCTCGGAACCAGAGGTAAGAGCAAGTCGGCCGCTAAGGGCCGCAGGCATGCACGTCTCCGCAAGAAGGTCGTGGGCACTGAGGTGCGCCCCCGTCTCGTGGTTACGCGTTCAGCACGTCACGTATTCGTTCAGGTTGTCGATGACTCCAAGGGTGTCACCGTAGCCTCAGCTTCGACCATGGAGTCGAGCATGCGTACATTCGATGGCGACAAGACCGCTAAGGCACGCAAGATCGGCGAAATGGTTGCCGAGCGCGCCAAGGACGCCGGTGTTGAGGCCGTCGTATTTGATCGTGGTGGAAGCCGTTACGCAGGCCGCGTTGCAGCTATCGCCGACGGAGCGCGAGAGGGTGGATTGAACCTGTGAGCGACAACGTGGACAACAAGACAACTAACAAGGAGCAGGCCGTGGCCGCTGAGGCGACTAGCGCCATCTCCGTACCTGAGGTCGTCGTAGACGCCCCAGCAACCGACGTAACGAGCGAGCCTCGCGAGGCTCGTCGTGGCGGCCGTGAGCGTGGCCCCGACCGTGGTGGCCGTGGTGGAAACAACAGCCGCGACAACGACAAGAACCAGTTCTTGGAGCGCGTCGTGACCATCAACCGTGTATCGAAGGTCGTCAAGGGTGGTCGTCGCTTTAGCTTCACCGCTCTCGTCGTCGTCGGTGACGGTAACGGAATGGTTGGTGTCGGTTACGGCAAGGCTCGTGAGGTTCCCCTCGCGATCTCGAAGGGCGTTGAAGAAGCGAAGAAGAACTTCTTCCGCGTTCCTCGCGTTGCCGCATCGATTCCTCACTCGGTCCAGGGCGAGGCTGCTGCAGGCGTAGTCCTGCTGCGTCCCGCATCCGCTGGTACCGGTGTTATCGCTGGTGGTCCGGTTCGCGCCGTACTCGAGTGCGCCGGAATTCACGACGTTCTCAGCAAGTCACTCGGTTCTTCGAACACGATCAACATCGTTCACGCAACGGTTGCAGCACTCAAGCAGCTCGAAGAGCCTCGCTCGGTTGCCGCTCGTCGTGGGCTCGATGCAGAACACGTTATCCCGGCACGCTTGCTGCGCGCCGAGGCTGAAGCTAAGGCAGGTGTCTGATGGCTGGTCGCCTGAAGGTAACCCAAATCAAGTCCAAAATTAGTGAGAAGCAGAACCAACGCGACACGCTGCGGAGCCTTGGGCTCAAGCGCATCGGTTCCGTTGTTGTGCGCGAGGACAACTCGCAGAACCGTGGTTACGTCAACACGGTCGCTCACCTTGTCAAGGTCGAGGAGATTGACTAATGGCTGACGAGAAAGAAACTCCAAAGAAGGCTGCAGCCCCTAAGGCTGCTGCCGCGAAGAAGGACGCACCTGCGAAGGCACCCGCTGCCAAGAAGGCTGCTCCTGCTAAGGCAACGACGGCTAAGGCAACTACGGCTAAGACGACTACGGCTAAGGCTGCAGCTGACAAGCCTGCTACCAAGGCTCCTGCCGCAAAGTCCTCGACCGCCAAGAAGGCGTCGAGCGACGATGTTGCAAGTCGCCCGCAGGTTCTGAAGATGCACCACCTCCGTCCTGCCGCTGGCGCAAAGAAAGGCCGTATGCGTGTCGGCCGTGGTGAAGGCTCCAAGGGTAAGACCGCGGGTCGTGGAACCAAGGGAACAAAGGCGCGTTACAACATGCGTCTCGGCTTCGAAGCTGGAAACATCAACTTCGTTATGCGTGCACCTAAGTTGCGCGGATTTAAGAACCCGTTCCGCGTTGAGTACCAGGTTGTAAACCTCGAAAAGCTCGCGGAACTTTACCCCAAGGGTGGCGATGTAACCATTGCTGATCTCGTGTCGAAGGGCGCCGTTCGCAAGAACGAAAAGGTCAAGGTTCTTGGTCAAGGTGATATTGCGGTTAAGCTGAATGTTGCAGTTGACAAGGTCTCCGGCTCTGCTGAGCAGAAGATCGTTGCGGCCGGCGGTTCGGTCAAGTAACTGTCACTGCGCGAGACATTAGTGTCGCGCTGGTCACAACAGTGACCAAAGCAGACTGTATGGGTGGGGAATCCCGCATAAGGGATTCCCCATTCGCCCGCAGTACATAGATAAATCGGAGGCCTTGTGTTCACAGCTATCGCGCGGATTGTCCGCACGCCTGACCTTCGCAGGAAGATCGGGTTCACGCTAGGCATCATTGCGCTGTTTAGGCTTGGCTCCTTTATCCCGGCGCCGTTCGTCGACTTTGGCAACGTTCAGCTGTGTCTTGCAGCTAACTCGTCAAGCGGTGGGCTGTATGACCTCATCAACCTCTTTAGTGGTGGGGCGCTCCTTCAACTTTCTGTATTTGCACTCGGAATCATGCCGTACATCACGGCGTCGATCATCGTGCAACTACTTCGTGTGGTCATCCCACACTTCGAAACTCTTCACAAAGAGGGCCAGTCAGGCCAGTCAACGCTGACTCAGTACACGCGTTACCTCACGATCGCTCTGGCGATCCTTCAGTCGACAACGCTGATCACGGTTGCTCGAAGTGGCGCCCTGTTCCAGTCCGCTGGAGTTGCTGAATGTAGCCAACTCATCACGAATGATGCGTGGTACGCGATCCTTCTCATGGTCATTACGATGACCGCAGGAACCGGCCTCATCATGTGGATGGGCGAATTGGTAACCGAGCGCGGAATTGGCAACGGAATGTCGTTGCTGATCTTCACCTCGATCGCAGCAACCTTCCCGAGCGCACTCTGGGGCATTTACGTCAGCAGCGGGATCGAAATTTTCGTTCTCGTATTGCTCATGGGCATCCTGATTATGGGCGCTGTGGTATTCGTGGAACAGTCGCAACGACGCATTCCCGTTCAGTACGCCAAGCGGATGGTCGGCCGACGTACCTACGGCGGCAACAACACCTATATCCCTATCAAGGTCAACATGGCGGGTGTGATCCCCGTGATCTTCGCTTCGTCGCTGTTGTACCTGCCCGCCTTGATCGCAAACTTCAACCAGCCACAAGCTGGCGAAACGTCTGCAGCGTGGGTCGTCTGGATTCAGAACAACCTAGTTTCCGGCGATAGCCCGATCTACATGATCGGCTACTTCATGCTGATCGTTGGCTTCACGTACTTCTACGTCGCGATCACGTTCAACCCTGAAGAGGTCGCCGACAACATGAAGAAGTATGGCGGCTTCATCCCCGGTATTCGCGCCGGTCGACCGACCGCAGAATACCTCGACTACGTTTTGACTCGCGTTACCTTGCCCGGCTCGCTTTACCTCGGCATTGTGGCGTTGATCCCGTTGATTGCGTTTGTTCTTATCGGGGCCAACCAGAATTTCCCATTCGGCGGAGCAAGCATTCTGATTATCGTTGGTGTCGGTCTTGAGACCGTCAAGCAGATCGATTCGCAGTTGCAGCAGCGCCATTACGAAGGTTTGTTGCGTTGACACGACTCCTATTGATTGGCCCCCCTGGTGCAGGCAAGGGCACTCAAGCAGCGCGCCTCGCAGAGATTTACGGAATTCCCGCGATCTCGACAGGTGACATCTTTCGCAGCAACGTCAAGAATGGCACCGAGCTAGGTACCAAAGCGAAGGCATTTATGGATGCCGGCGACAACGTTCCTGATTCGCTGACAAACGAACTCATTCGCGATCGTCTTGAGGACGCTGACGCGCAAGATGGTTTCTTGCTTGACGGTTACCCGAGAACTACCGATCAGGTCCGCGAGCTCGACGCATTCTTGGCTAGCCACGGTGCTGCCCTCGATTCTGTTGTTGAGCTTGAGGCAGACCCCGAAGTTGTTGTTGCTCGACTGCGCAAGCGTGCTCTCGAGCAGGGCCGCAGCGACGACACCGAGGCGGTTGTCCGTCACCGCCTCGAGGTCTACAGCGAGCAGACTGCGCCGCTCATCAACGTTTATGCCACTCGCGAAGTGCTCGTCACGATCGACGCGCTTGGCGAGATTGACGCCGTTACGGCACGCATTACCGAGGCTCTTGTTGAGCGCGGCATTGTTGCGGCCGACGCTCCCTCTCGCTAGTACTCTGCGTCGGTGGCGGGTGCTGCTGGTAGCTGCCGCTACTATGTGAATCGCTGCCCGCGACGCGACAAAAAGGGGATTGACCATGGCGAACGATGGTCCAAGTTCTGAGCTGCAACCTGAACCTTCGAGTCCGTCTACAGCAGACGTCCAGCCGGCGCCGTTTTCAGACGCTGCACCGGCAGAATCGGCGGACACAGACGTTCCTCCTTCTCCCCAGGCCCCGGAACCTGACGCAGATTCGGTCTTGTCTGCTGAAAAGAAACCCAAAAAACGGCGCGGTGCAATAGTCGCAATCGTCTTGCTGGCCCTAGCGTTCTTAGTCGCGATTACTCTATTCGTGTTTTCCTCTATCCGGCTCGAGCAAGCTTTGGACATTGTCGAGCTGAGAGATCAGAAGATCAACGAGCAGAGTGAGCTCATTGATGAAAAGCAAACTTTCGGCCTAGCGATGGACAACCTTATGGCGGTCGTGGCCGAATACGAAGGTGTTCGTGTCGGGGGACTGGTCCACCTCGAGCGCTACGAGGGGTGGGCGCAGCAAACCTGGAAGGACAGGTGGGATGCGCAAGAGGTGCGCGAAGACACAATACGTGTTGAGGAAACCAGTATGGCGCTCGACGAGGCACTAGCTGCCGCCAAAGTGAACGCATCCACGAATACCACAGGCACGACAATGGAGGCTGTCACCGATTCGCTTGGCATGGGCTTCGCCAATTCAGCTCTCGATGATGCTGACACTCTCTGCGGGCAGGACGTCGCTGGATGCGTGACGTCTGACGACCCTTATACGGCGCACTACGATGCGGAATCTGACAAGCGACCGTATATGAACAAGTGGCTGCGCACTGGACTCGCCCATCACGAGTACGCGCACGTGCTGCAGTTCACTAACCCAGAAGCGACCGAAAAGGCTGTGGGGACTTTCACTGCAAGCGCGACCGCGGATGCTCCTGACTACGAGATCATGGCGGACTGCTTCGCACTTACCTTTCTTGACGGCTGGGAGATTGAACAAACCGTTTGGGTTAGTGCGTATGAGTACTGGGAGATCACAGGGTACGGGTACACCTGCAACGCTAGCCAAAAACAGATAATTCGCGATTGGTACGCGGCAATCGCCTTCATTCCTCGCACGGTCACACAGTAGTCTCCAACGCCGAACGCGCTGCTAGTTTTCGATTCCGCGCGCTAGTTCGTCGATGAAGGTCGGGAAGTCGACTGCGTTTCGCACGAGCTGCTGCACGTAATCGCGATCAGAAAACACTGTAACGAACTGGTGGAATACGGTTTGGAACGTCGTTCTTCCTGCCGCGCTAAAAGCGATGAGTGCGATCACGTTCACGCGATTCTCACCCCACTGCATCGGTGTTTCGTTGATAACGATGCTGATCGCGGTGCGGTGGGCGTTCATCGTCATCGCATGCGGTACGGCGAGGGTGTCTGTGAAGGCGGTCGACGACATCCGTTCTCGTTCGATCGCACCGGTGATGTAGCTGTGGTCAATAACTCCGGCTTCGATCATGCGTTGTCCCAGAGCGGCGATCATTGCCTCTTCGCTCGGCGCCGTGAAGTTTCGAAGGAACAGCGCAGGATCAAAGAACCGCATTAGTTCGTCGGTGAGCGCACGGCGACGGCGTTGCCTTCGCACCCGGCCGATGGTCTTGCGAATGCTGTCGACGTCTGTTTCCGTGAGGAACGGCTGAATGAGCACTACATTGTCGGCGAAGGAGCGCAGGTCGATAGTGGTGAGCACCAGGTCGGTCGAAAGCTCAGTGAGATCTACATCGGTGCGTGTGATGACGATGCGGAGTTGCAACTCTTCGCCCAATACGGCCTCGATGCGATCACGGAGTATGACGTGCAGGTCGTGGTAATTGGGGCAGACGAGGGCAGCAGTCAGCCGAACTTCACGTTTGTTTTGACGCTCTAGGTGAGACCCTACATGGAGAGCGATGTACGAAATCTCGTCATCGTGAACGGTGATTCCCTCGCTGCGTTGAACCTCGGCGGCGATAAAGACAGCCAGTTCATAGATCATCGGATAGGTCGTCTTGATGGACCGTGTCATCGGATTGCGCGAGTAGGAAAGATCTTGCGCGCGCGCAATCAGATTGCGCACGTGCAATGACAACCGCAGGATGAAGTCGTCGTCGTCGAGATCAACGAGGTATTCCTCGCCCACATGGTGCACAGTTCGCCGCATGCGGGTGATCAGTTCCTCGAGATCCACGTCGGGGGCCTCATCGGTTGTGATGGCCCGGGTGATAACTCGAGTAGTGAGGAGAGTTTCGATTTCGGTGAGCTCATCGCGTGCGAGGTTCACAGAAAAGTGCGTCGAGATGAGCGCGGCGAGTTCGTTGGAAAATTCCGGCGCAGAGTCAGCGAGAATCGGGCTGGTTGGGGAGGTGCGATCTGCGGCGATTGCGACGTGGAGCAATACGTGGTTGATGCCGTATTCGTTCACAAAGTAGCCGTGCGAATCGAGGAGGTCGAGCAACGAAGTTTTAAAGGCGCGCAGGTCAGATGTCTCAAACTCGCGCTGGATGCTCGCTAGCTCCAGAAACCCTTGGGTGTCTTCGTGGCGGAACATCTTGCTCAAGAGGCGCCGCAGATTTGGTTCCGTGCCCGACAGAATCACGAGGGCACCGCGTCTGGCGAGGGTGAGCCCCTCTTCAGCGACGGAAGTCTTGATCTTGCGCAGGTCCGCTTCGATCGTTGACTCGCTGACGAAGAAGCTCTCTGCGAGGGCATGGATGTCGACGCCCTCCGGGGCATCCCCAAGCCGTCGAACGAGATGGTACTGGCGATCGCGGGGGCGCTCCGTGTCTCGAGTCGATGCGCTCTTGAGGAACTCTGCGTAGTTCTCTCGGTGCAGACGGTAGCCGGCTGTCGACGATTCGATGACTTCGAGGGGAAGCGCAGAGGACTTTACCGCGGTGACGTAGCTGCGCACGCTGCGAGTTGTGACCCCGAGCTTGTCTGCGAGCTCGGCAGCAGTCACCCACCCCTCTGCCTGGGCGAGGTGTTCGATTAGTCGCGCATGGTTATCGAGCATCAGGTAACTATTCTCTCGTATGAACGTTTCCGCCGGTGCGGAATGTTCTCTATTGGAAGTGTCATGCCCGCTCACGCCACGATAGAGATTGGAAAAAGTTCGAGTGGTGCTCGCGAGGAGGCGACAACATGTCATCAGTGCTGGTTGTGTGCGGTGCAGGTGCTTCAAGCACTTTTTTGGCGCACGCTCTTCGCAATCAAGCGGCCGTGCGCGGCATCCAACACACGTTCATCCCGGCAAGCGTCGCAGCACTGAGTGTGCCGCTGACATCAGTGGATGTCGTGTTGGTGAGCGCACATGTGACTGACTTCTTTGAGCAGGCGAAAAACGCGGCCGAATTGATCGGGGCAACTGCTGTGCAGCTTCCCACCCTAAATTTCACTGCCGCCGGCGCTGACATTGTGCTCGACCTTCTTGCTTCTCTCCCTCACATAACCATAGAAAGCGGCAATCATGGCTGAACACACACTTAAGGTGGCGTCATCGCATGGGCTCCACGCTCGTCCGGCTTCGCTATTCACGCAAGCGGTCGCAGCATCCGGGCTTGACGTCACTATTTCTAAAGGCGACAAGTCAGTCAACGCTGCCAGCATCCTGAGCGTCATATCGCTCGGTGTGAGCCACGGTGACGAAGTCACTATCTCAGCGGACGGCGAAGGCGCTGACGCAGTTATCGCCGAGCTCACCGAAATTCTCAGTACCGATCACGACGAAAACTAGTCGTGTTCGGTCGTTTCCGTAGCAGTATCCCAACATCACAGATATCGGAGTAAAAAAATGACAACGTCGTCTACGACCGCCACGACTGGCGGTGCGCGCGTAGGAGTCCAGAAATTTGGAACCTTCGTCAGCGGAATGGTGATGCCGAACATTGCGGCATTCATCGCATGGGGCTTCATCACCGCACTGTTCATCCAGACTGGTTGGTTGCCGTTGCTCGGCATTGACCCGGTCTGGGTTCAGCAACTCGGTGGTTGGAGCCTTGATCCTGAAGTAACCAACACCGGTCTTGTTGGCCCGATGATCATCTACCTGCTCCCACTCTTAATTGCTAACACCGGTGGCCGCATGGTCTACGGAACCCGCGGAGGAGTTATCGGAACGATCGCAACGATGGGTGTCATCATCGGTGCCGGTATCCCCATGTTCTTGGGTGCCATGATCGTTGGACCCGGTGCTGCTTGGGTGATGAAGAAGATTGATGGTCTCTGGGCTGGCAAAATTCGTGCCGGCTTCGAGATGCTCGTCGACAACTTCTCCGGTGGAATCGTCGGCATGTTGCTCGCCATTGCATCCTTCTTCCTGATCGCGCCGATCGTAACCGCGATCAGCAACGGCCTCGAAGGCATCATCGGCTTCCTTGTTGACAACGGACTGCTTCCGCTGGCTAGCGTTTTCGTTGAGCCCGGCAAGATCCTCTTCCTCAACAACGCCATCAACCACGGTGTGTTCACGCCGCTGGGAACTGCGGAGTCGCTGGAAAAGGGACAGTCGATCCTCTTCCTTATCGAAGCAAACCCTGGCCCCGGCCTTGGTATCTTGCTCGCCTTCTTGGTGTTCGGCGTTGGACTGCTGCGCGCAAGCGCTCCCGGTGCGATCCTGATCCACTTCGTTGGTGGTATTCACGAGATCTACTTCCCCTACGTATTGGCTAAGCCGCTTCTGGTTGTTGCCGCTATCGCTGGTGGAGCTACTGGTGTTCTCACGAACGTCATCTTCCAGTCCGGTCTGCGCGCTCCGGCGTCACCTGGATCGATCATTGCGGTTATCGCACAGACACCTCCAGGAAGCATCGTCGGCGTACTGCTCTCGGTTGTCTTCTCGGCTGCAGTGTCGTTCGCAGTTGCTGCTGTCATCATCCGTGCTGGTCGCAAGCGTGACCTCGAGGCGATGGCTAACGGTGATGACGCACTTGCTGCCGCTGTTGCAAAGAACGAGGCCAACAAGGGCCGCGACAGCTCGGTTGGCGGACTGCTCAGCACGGGTGCCGCAGCCGGTGCCGCTGGTGCAGCGACCGCAACGAAGATCCAGAACATTGTGTTCGCTTGCGACGCCGGTATGGGTTCGAGTGCAATGGGGGCTACGGTTCTGCGCAACAAGTTCGCGAAAGCTGGCATCGAAGGTGTCAACGTCACGAACAAGGCAATCGCAAACCTGGATGGTACGGAAGACCTCATCATCACTCAGGACCAGCTGACGGATCGCGCTAAGCACAAGGTTCCCGGCGCAATCCATGTTTCAGTTGATAACTTCATGAACAGTCCGAAATACGATGAAGTCGTAGACATGGTTAGCAAGTAACAGGAGACATCATGAGTAAGGTACTCGAGCTAGACCAGATCAAAGCGGCTGGCACCGCTCGCACCAAAGAGGAAGCAATCGCTGAAGCGGCAGAAATCCTCATTGCTGCCGGTGCGGTAACGCCCGAGTACCTTGGCTTCATGAAGGCCCGTGAAGAGTTGACGTCAACCTTCATGGGTAACTTCCTGGCCATTCCGCACGGCACGAACGAGGGCAAGGACACGATCTTGTCGTCTGCGCTCTCGTTCGTGCGGTACGCGGATCCCATTGAATGGGACGGCAACGAGGTTCGCTTCGTTGTCGGAATCGCAGGCAAAGAAGGTGGCCACATGGACACTCTCGCTGCGGTTGCCACAATCTTCAGCGACAACGATGAAGTTCAGAAGCTGATCGACGCATCAACGGAAGAAGAACTTCTCTCCCTGCTGGCGGAATTGAATAACGCATGAAGGCCGTACATTTCGGTGCCGGCAACATTGGTCGGGGCTTTGTCGGACTGATCCTGCACAAGGCGGGTTATGAGATCGTATTCGCGGATGTCGCGGCAGAACTCATCGACACCCTCGCGGCCGCAGACAACTACCAGGTCCACGAAGTTGGAGCACAACCCCACACGTGGACCGTGGACAACTTCCGCGCACTTAATAGCGCGAGCAATGAAGCTGGCGTGATTGAAGAGATCGCCACCGCCGACATGGTTACGACCGCTGTCGGCCCCAACATCCTAAAATTTGTGGCGCCGTTGATCGCTAAGGCGATCAAGGCGCGCGCTGACAACCTCCCGCCATTGCAGGTGCTGGCGTGTGAGAACGCGCTCTACGCGACAAACAATTTGCGAGCCGAAATCGCTATAGCGGTAGATACCGAGACCTTGGCGGCAAAGGCGATCTTTGCCAACACGGCCGTTGACCGCATTGTGCCTGCCCAAGACTCCGCGGCGGGGCTCGACGTCACGGTTGAAGACTTCTTCGAGTGGGCCATCGAGAGCGGACCTTTCGGTGACAACGTGCCCGAGATTGCGGATGTGCACTTCGTCGCTGACCTTGAGCCTTACATTGAGCGCAAGCTCTTTACGGTGAACACCGGCCACGCGACGCTGGCCTACCACGGCCAGCTTCAGGGGGCAAAGACTCTGGCTGACGCGATGGCGATCACTGACGTCGCGGCCGAAGTTGATGCTGTTCTCGCCGAGACAAGCGCGATGCTTATCGCTAAGCACGGCTTCGATGCCGCTGATCACGCGTCCTACGTGAGCACCTGCATCCGTCGCTTCAGCAACCCCCATCTGCCCGACACTCCTGAGCGAGTGGGCCGCAGCCCGTTGCGCAAGCTTTCACGCGACGAACGCTTCATAAGCCCGGCGGTAGAGCTGGCGTCATCGGGCACCCAGCCCAGCGCCCTGTTGCGCGCGGTGGGCGCTGCGCTTCAATTTGATGTGGCCGAAGACCCCGAGAGCGTGCGGATGCTCGAATTGCGCTCCTCGCTGTCGGCCGAAGATTTCGTGAGCCAGGTTATGGGCTTGAGCGTTGGCGAAGTGTTGTATGCCGATGCTGTCGAAACAGTGAAGGCGCAATCTTAGCCCCAGCTTGGTGAAACGCCCGGGATTAGCGTAGGCTTGATCTTTGGTGTTTCAGGCCGATTTTTTCGTGCCTAGGTTTTCTCGAAAGCCACTCACCACAATCCACGCAGACCAGCGAACTCCACTTATAGCGACGAAGAGGCTATGGCCAAAAAAGACGGTGTCATTGAGATTGAAGGAGCAGTAGTTGAAGCTCTGCCCAACGCGATGTTTCGTGTTGAGTTGAGTAACGGCCACGTAGTGCTCGCTCATATCTCCGGCAAAATGCGACAGAACTACATTCGAATCCTTCCGGAAGACCGTGTGGTTGTCGAGTTGAGCCCGTATGACCTGACTCGCGGCCGCATCACCTACCGATACAAGTAGAGATCGCTCGAAAGTAACGTCCACTTCTCCTTTGCGGGATTAGTGGAACGAAGACAGCGATTCACAAGGAAAAATCATGAAGGTTAACCCCAGCGTCAAGCCCATGTGCGACCACTGCCGCGTTATTCGCCGCAACGGACGCGTCATGGTCATCTGCAAGTCGAACCCGCGTCACAAGCAACGCCAGGGCTAAGGTTCCGCGAGCAGATCGCACAGCGGTATGGGGTGGGGCGAGCAATCGCCACACACCAGCACACACAACTGAATACACAGAACTAGCAACACCAGATCCATCACTCGCGCAAGCGAAGGGCGGGGACACCACCGGTTGGAGGCCGGTGCACAGGTGCTGCTACAGACCTCCACTCACTAACAGGAGAAGCCACTATGGCACGTCTAGCCGGCGTCGACATCCCACGCGACAAGCGTGTAGAGGTCGCACTGACTTACATTTACGGTGTTGGCCGCACGAGGGCACTCAAAACCCTCGCCGACACACAAATCAGCGGAGAAATTCGCGTTCACGATCTGACCGATGACCAGCTCATCGTGCTTCGTGACTACATCGAAGGAAACTTCCAAGTAGAAGGTGACCTCCGCCGTGAGGTCGCAGCAGACATTCGCCGCAAGGTTGAAATCGGCAGCTACCAGGGTATCCGTCACCGCAAGGGACTGCCCGTTCACGGACAGCGCACGAAGACCAACGCTCGTACCCGCAAGGGCCCGAAGCGCACCGTAGCCGGCAAGAAGAAGGCCCGATAGACCCTGGGTTCACTCCCAGCGTCGTCGCCATCCAAGTTTTAGGAGAAAACAATGGCAGCACCAAAATCGGCCGCTCGTAAGCCGCGTCGTAAAGAAAAGAAGAATATTGCTGTGGGCCAAGCTCACATCAAGTCAACGTTCAACAACACCATCGTGACCATCACCGACCCCACCGGCGCAGTTCTTGCCTGGTCGTCGTCAGGTGTCGTCGGCTTCAAGGGTTCGCGCAAGTCGACTCCTTACGCCGCACAGATGTCTGCTGAGTCGGCTGCACGCCAGGCTCAGGAGCACGGTGTCAAGAAGGTAGACGTTTTCGTCAAGGGACCGGGTTCGGGTCGCGAAACTGCGATTCGTTCGCTGCAGGCCGCTGGCCTCGAAGTGGGTTCGATCAACGACGTAACACCGCAGACGCACAACGGTTGCCGTCCGCCCAAGCGTCGTCGCGTTTAGTTTTACGCCGTACTAACAGCAACTTGTTAGTGCTGGCGTCGTGGCGAGGGCCATTCGCGGCCCTCGCTCACAGCTCCAGCGCACAACTCAATAACACGTCGGGCCAGCCACCCGTCGCCCACAAGTGTCATATAGCGGACACTTCGCCGAAAGGAATCACCAGTGCTCATTGCACAGCGTCCCACCCTTGCTGAGGAGAACATCTCCGAATTCCGTTCACGGTTCGTCATCGAGCCGCTTGAGCCCGGTTTCGGTTACACCCTCGGAAACTCAATCCGTCGTACCCTTCTTTCGTCGATCCCCGGAGCAGCTGTAACCAGCATCCGCATCGACGGCGTTCTCCACGAGTTCAGCACCGTCGCCGGTGTAAAAGAAGACGTCACCGAGGTCATCCTCAACATCAAGAACCTCGTTGTTTCCAGCGAGCATGACGAGCCAATCACCGCTTACCTGCGCAAGCAGGGTGCTGGTGAGGTCACCGCCGCTGACATTTCCGCACCTGCCGGTGTAGAGATTCACAACCCCGAGCTCGTCATTGCAACGCTCAACGACAAGGCCAAGTTTGAACTTGAGCTGACGATCGAGCGTGGCCGTGGTTACGTCACCGCAACCCAGAACCGCAGCGAATTCAGCGAAGCCGGCCAAATTCCGGTTGACTCGATTTACTCGCCCGTACTCAAGGTCACCTACCGTGTCGAGGCAACTCGTGCCGGTGAGCGTACCGACTTTGACCGCCTGGTTGTAGATGTCGAAACCAAGTCGGCAATCACGCCTCGTGATGCCATCGCCTCAGCCGGTCGCACGCTGACCGAACTGTTCGGACTCGCACGCGAGCTCAACACGGCAGCCGAGGGTATTGAGATTGGTCCTGCACCGGTTGACGCCGTTCTCTCGACCGAACTCAGCATGCCGATCGAAGACCTTGATCTTTCGGTGCGCAGCTACAACTGCCTCAAGCGCGAAGGCATCAACACTGTAAGTGAACTGGTCGCTCTGTCGGAGACCCAGCTCATGAACATCCGTAACTTCGGTCAGAAGTCGGTTGATGAAGTACGCGACAAGCTCGTTGAGATGGGACTTTCATTGAAAGACAGCGTTCCCGGATTCGACAGCGCGCACTTCTACGGCGGATACGCCGACGACGAGACCAACGCTTGAGCCACTGGCTCGAACCTTTGACACTGGAGAATTAGAAAATGCCTACACCTACTAAGGGCCCGCGTCTCGGCGGTGGACCGGCGCACGAGCGCCACATGCTCGCCAACCTGGCCGCAGCCCTGTTTACTCACAAAAGCATCAAGACGACGGAAATGCGGGCCAAGCGCCTTCGTCCCGTCGCTGAGCGCCTGATCACGTTTGCGAAGAAGGGCGACCTGCACAACCGTCGCCGCGCACTCGGAATCATCGGTGACAAGACGGTCATCCACGAACTGTTCACGGTTATTGCACCGCAGGTCGAGAACCGTGATGGCGGCTACACCCGCATCACGAAGCTCGGCTTCCGTAAGGGTGACAACGCGTCGATGGTTCAGATGGAGCTCGTTCTTGAGCCCGTTACCCCTAAGAAGAAGTCGCCTAAGGCTGCCGCTAAGGCAGAGCCTAAGGCTGCTGCAGAAGAGCCCGCCGCCGAGGAAGCTCCTGCCGAAGAAGTAGCAACCGAAGACGTAGCCGTTGAGGCTCCTGCTGAGGATGCTGCTGCTGAGACTGCAGAAGAGAAGTAACTTTCGTAGTTTGAGATAACCCCGGTTCCGCCTTGTGCGGGCCGGGGTTTTCTTGGTGAAATAGGATTGAATTATGGATCAGACGGCACCCGCCAACCCGGTGAATCAGCCGGGTGTTGAGCCCGATGGTGGCGAGAGTCCCGATCCCCACCGGACCCGTCTGCGACTCGACATTTCCTACGACGGCACCGAGTTCTTCGGGTGGGGAAAGCAGCCGGTGCTCCGCACCGTTCAGGGCACGATTGAAGACGCGCTGAGCGTGATCTTCCGTCGCTTCGGCGTCATCCCAACACTCGTCGTTGCTGGCAGAACGGATGCCGGTGTACACGCTAGCGGCCAGGTTGCCCACCTAGATCTCACCGAGGCCCAGTTGCATAGCCTCGATCGCCCGCGCCGGGGAAACCTTCGTGGCAAGCGGTATGACGGGCCTGCGTCTCTGGCGCGACGGATCAACGGCATCGCGGGGCTCGAGGCCGACATCCACGTGTCGAAGTCTGAGATCGCGGCCGACGGTTTTGATGCCCGCTTTTCGCCACTCTGGCGCCGGTATGAGTATCGGATTGCCGACAACGAGTCGCCTCGCGATCCTCGGTACCGAAACCACACGGTCTGGTACCCCGCAACGCTCGATATCGATGCGATGAACGTGGCGGCGAAAGAACTTCTCGGGCTGCACGATTGGGCGGCATACTGCAAGCCGCGTGAGGGTGCGTCGACGGTAAGATGGCTTGAACATTTCAGCTGGCGACGAAATGAAGAGGGCATTATCGTTGCGGAAGTTCGTGCTGATGCTTTCTGCCACAGCATGGTGCGATCGCTCGTAGGCGCTGGCGTATTCGTGGGCCAGGGCAAGCTGGAGATCTCCCGCCCTGGCGAAATTCGGGATGAACGCTCGAAGGGGAGTGAGTACAAGGTCATGCCGGCCAAGGGCCTCACGCTCGTCGAGGTGGGCTACCCGGCAGATGACGGGCTCGCGGCGCGGGCAGAACTCACGCGCTCCCATCGCGCTCCGATGGACTAACAACAGTGGAGCGTTTGCTGCGTGGCCGAAGTTCGGCTATTGTTGACCCTTGGTGTCTGCACTATAGGGTGCGGCATCCGATCATGAGCCCTCCACCTGAATTGTTTCTTTCTGAAACAACCATCGGAGCGGGATTCACGAACACCTCACTCGATCAATGAAAGCAGCACTATTGTGACGCGTACATATTCGCCCAAGCCCGACGATGTCAAGCGGGAATGGGTCATCATCGACGCCGCCGACATCGTTCTCGGCCGTCTCGCCAGCCACGCAGCAATTCTGCTCCGTGGAAAGCACAAGGCCACCTTTGCTCCTCACATGGACATGGGTGACTTCGTCATCATCATCAACGCTGAGAAGGTCGCCCTCACCGGCTCCAAGCTCGCGAAGAAAAAGGCCTACCGTCACTCCGGTTACCCGGGCGGGCTCACGGCCACCACGTACTCCGAGATGCTGGAGAAGCACCCCACGCGCGCCGTTGAAAAGGCAGTCCGTGGAATGCTCCCGAAGAACTCACTCGGTCGCGCTCAGCTCTCCAAGTTGAAGGTTTACGCAGGCACTGAGCACCCTCACGCTGCTCAGCAGCCAACTCCGTACACCCTCACCCAGGTCGCTCAGTAGCGCCCGCGCTTTACGTAGCCAAGACTTAAGGACTTATTACTGTGGCCAAGATCGAAGATTCAATCACCGAGGGTACTCCCGAGTCGTATACGACTGAATCGGTAGCAACCGAGGCGCCAGCTGCGCCTCGCCCCGTACTCACCGTTCCCGGCGCAGCCGTTGGACGTCGCAAGCAGGCAATCGCCCGCGTTCGCCTCGTTCCCGGTTCAGGTACCATCACGGTCAACGGCCGTGAGCTCGCCGAGTACTTCCCCAACAAGCTTCACCAGCAGCTCATCAATGACCCGTTCAAGGTTCTTGACCTGCTCGGTGGCTACGACGTAGTCGCGCGCATCACCGGCGGCGGCCCTTCGGGTCAGGCTGGCGCGCTGCGTTTGGGCATCTCTCGTTCGCTCAACCTGATCGACGAAGAGAACAACCGCGCGATCCTCAAGAAGCATGGCTTCCTTTCCCGTGACGCTCGCGTCAAGGAGCGTAAGAAGGCTGGACTCAAGAAGGCGCGTAAGGCTCCGCAGTTCTCGAAGCGCTAACCCGCTTCACGCGCTAGCGGCAACGTATGGCACGTCTTTTTGGTACAGATGGCGTTCGCGGACTCGCGAACAGTGATCTTACTGTCGAGCTTGCACTTGGCTTGGCTCAGTCGGCAGCAGTCGTACTGGGCCAGGGGCGAGTTGCTGATGGTCGGCGCGCTTCAGGCCGTCGACCCATTGCCGTAGTCGCACGCGACCCGCGGGTATCCGGTGAGTTCATCTCAGCCGCGGTATCCGCGGGGCTCGCGAGCTCTGGCGTCGATGTTTTCGACGCTGGAGTGATCCCTACTCCCGCAGCGGCGTTCCTCGTTGCCGATTTCAAAGCCGACCTTGGAGTCATGATCTCCGCGTCGCACAACCCCGCCCCCGACAACGGAATTAAGTTTTTCGGTCAGGGCGGCACCAAACTTCCCGATGAGGTCGAAGACCGCATCGAGGCAGCACTCGCGGCGCCTAGCCTCGCTCCTACGGGCGTTGAGGTAGGCCGAATCCGACGGTTCGCCGATGCTGAAGACCGCTACGTCGTGCACCTGTTGTCGACGTTGCCGAACCAACTTGGCGGCATCCACGTGGTTCTTGACTGCGCTCACGGCGCTGCCTCCGGAGTTTCGCCACAGGTATTTACGGATGCCGGAGCCAAAGTCACCGTGATCGGTGCTGATCCCGATGGCATTAACATCAACGACGGCGTTGGATCAACCCATCTCGACAATCTCGCTGCCGCAGTGCTCTCGCACGGCGCCGACATCGGAATCGCTCACGACGGTGATGCCGATCGTTGCCTAGCGGTCGACAAAGACGGCAAGGTCGTTGATGGCGATCAAATCATGGCGATTCTGGCCGTATCGATGGCCGAGCGTGGAGTGCTTCACAACCGCACTCTCGTTGCGACCGTCATGAGCAACCTCGGCCTTCGCCGAGCAATGGCCGAGCACAACATCGAGATGCTTGAGACTAAGGTCGGCGACCGCTACGTGCTTGAAGCACTCGGTGAGCACGGTCTTTCGCTTGGCGGCGAACAATCTGGTCACGTGATCATGACCAAGTTCGCAACCACCGGCGACGGCATCCTCACGGGGTTGCACCTTGTTGCCGAGATGGAGCGAACGGGCAAGACGCTTGCCGAGTTGGCTTCTGTGATGACGGTGTATCCGCAAGTGCTCGAGAACGTGCGTGGCGTTAACCACCACTCGCTCGGTTCAGACACGGTGATCGCCGATGCGGCTGCCGCTGCGGAGGCAGAACTGGGTGATACCGGTCGAGTCTTGCTTCGCGCCTCAGGCACTGAGCCAATGGTTCGCGTGATGGTTGAGGCAGAGCACCAAGAGATCGCACAACAGATGGCCGAACGCCTGGCTGTAGTTGTGCGTGCTCAACTCGGCAACTAGACGGTTTTGAACGCCCTCTAGGTCTTGCGCAGCAGCACTTTCGATACCGCGTGATTGGCATCTTTGCGCAAGATCAGTGACGCTCGGGCCCTCGTTGGCAGCACGTTCTGGATGAGGTTTGGCTCGTTGGTGAGCTTCCACACCTGCTGGGCGCGTGCTCGGGCCGCACTCTCGCTGAGGTCAGCGAAGCGGTGAAAGTAGGAGCGCGGGTTGCTGAATGCACCGCGTTGGAGGCGCAGGAAGCGCTCCTCGTACCAGTGCGCAATATCGCTTGTGCGGGCATCCACATAGATGGTGAAGTCGAAGAGGTCGCTGACTGCGAGTTTTTTGCCAGGAGTCGGTGGCTGTAAGACGTTGAGGCCTTCGACGATGAGTACGTCGGGTTTGCGCACGGTTACGCCGGCGTCGGGAATGATGTCGTAGGCGAGGTGTGAGTAGAACGGGGCGCGCACTTCGGGCTCACCGGCCTTGATCTTGCTAACGAAGCGCAGGAGTGCGCGGCGGTCGTAGCTTTCGGGGAAACCTTTTCGTTCGAGGATGCCGCGGCGTTCGAGCTCGGCATTGGGGTGCAAGAAGCCGTCGGTGGTGATGAGCTCAACGCGCGGGGTGCCTTCCCAGCGGGAGAGAAGTTCGCGCAGCAGGCGGGCGATTGTGGATTTTCCGACGGCTACGGATCCGGCAACACCGATCACGAATGGCGTGCTGGTGGTGGATGCTCCCAAGAATTGGGTTGTCGCGGCATGCAACCTCTGAGCGTTCTCCGCATAGAGATTGAGTAGTCGGCTCAGCGGGAGGTAGACCTCTGAGACCTCAGTGACGTCGAGTTCGTCGCCGAGCCCGCGGAGCTCTACAAGTTCCGTTTGAGTGAGCGGAACCTCCATTTTTGGCGCGAGTTCGCTCCAATCGCTCCGATCGATTTCAAGAAAGGGAGAGATTTGACCGTGTGCGGAGCCGTTTTCATGCATCGGGTTCATCCTATCTGCGCACAGATACTCAGCTTGGGCATCTAAACTCGGTTCTATGTGTGGAATTGTGGGTTACGTCGGTAACAACAAAAGCCTTGAGGTTCTCCTCGGCGGTCTTAAGCGTCTCGAGTACCGGGGTTACGACTCTGCCGGTGTCGCCATTATTGACGAAGCCGGCACGCTGGGAACGCGCAAGCGTGCCGGCAAGCTTCAGATGCTTCTGGATGACCTAGCCGAGGCTCCTCTCGGCAACGGTGCCACGGGCATCGGTCACACCCGTTGGGCCACCCACGGTGGACCAACCGATGTGAACGCACACCCGCACTTGAGCCGCGACTCCAAGCTTGCTCTCATTCACAACGGCATCATCGAGAACTTCTCTGAGCTGAAGAATGAACTGTTGGCTGAGGGCGCTACGTTTGCGAGCGAGACTGACACCGAGGTGGCAGCACTTCTGGTCGGTCGCGAGTACGAAAAGACTGGCGACCTAACTCAGGCGTTGCGTGGCGTTGTTGCTCGCCTCGAGGGAGCATTCACTCTTCTCGCTGTGCACGAAGACCAGCCCGGGGTTGTTGTCGGCGCTCGCCGCAACTCACCTCTCGTGATTGGCTTGGGCGATGGCGAAAACTTCTTGGGTTCAGACGTCGCCGCGTTCGTTGAGTTCACGCGTCGAGCTGTTGCTATTGGCCAGGACCAGATCGTCACGATCCGTCCTGACTCTGTGGTTGTCACCGACTTCGATGGCAATGCCGTTGAGGTCGAGGAATTCGATATCGCTTGGGATGCCTCTGCGTCTGACAAGGGCGGTTGGTCGAGTTTCATGGCTAAGGAAATCAGCGAAGAGCCGGATGCTGTAGCTAACACGATCCTTGGCCGCGTTCAGGATGGCCTCGTCAAGCTCTCAGAGTTTGAGCCGCTCGGCGATGACGTTATTGCGAACATCGACCGCATTGTTGTTATTGCGTGCGGAACCGCGGCTTACGCGGGGATGCTCGGCAAGTACGCCATCGAGGCGTGGGCTCGCGTTCCGGTTGACGTTGAGTTGGCGCACGAGTTCCGCTACCGCAACCCGATTCTCACTGAGCGCACGCTTGTGATCTCGATCAGCCAGTCCGGCGAGACCATGGACACGCTGATGGCTGTGAAATTCGCTAGCGAATCCGGCGCGAAAGTTGTCTCGGTGTGCAACACGCACGGCGCAACGATTCCCCGCGAGTCAGACGCTGTTGTGTACACGCACGCTGGACCCGAGGTTGCTGTGGCATCCACAAAGGCATTCGTGGCTCAGGTGACCGCGCTCTACCTGATTGGTCTCCACATTGCCGGCGTGCGTGGCACGCTCAGCGATGAGGAGATTCGCGAGAACGTTGCCGAGTTGCAAGCCGTTCCCGACAAGATCTCTGAGGTGCTTGTGGCCTCGCAGTCGATCAAGCAGCTGGCGCGCTGGATGACGGACACCCAGTCGGTGCTCTTCCTCGGTCGCCACGTCGGTTACCCCATCGCTCTGGAGGGCGCGCTCAAGCTCAAGGAGCTCGCGTACATTCACGCTGAGGGCTTTGCTGCCGGCGAGCTGAAGCACGGCCCCATCGCGCTCATTGAGCCCGGCCAGGTTGTCTTCGTTATTGTGCCAAGCCCGCGTGACCCCAACTCGTTGCACAAGAAGGTTGTCTCCAATATTCAGGAGATTCGTGCCCGTGGCGCTCGCGTTATCGCGATCGCTGAGAAGGGCGACGCCGCTGTGCTGCCGTTCGCGGATGAGGTCATCCCGATTCCGTTGGCTGGTTCGTTCTTCGAGCCGCTTCTTGCGGTCATCCCGCTGCACATTTTTGGTATGGAACTTTCGGCAGCGAAGGGACTCGACGTCGACCAGCCTCGCAACCTCGCGAAGTCTGTCACCGTCGAATAGGCCTCACCGTGATTGTGGGGATCGGTGTGGATGTCGTCGACATCGCCCGCTTCGAACGTGCTTTGCAGCGCACGCCGACCCTCACATCGCGCTTGTTCTCTGAGAGCGAACAGCTGAAGGATGGTGTGGTCAGGCCGTTGCGGTCGCTCGCTGGCCGGTTTGCCGCCAAAGAGGCGCTCATCAAAGCTTTGGGAGACTCGAGTGGTGTCACGTGGCACGACATGAGGGTCGTATCTGACGCGCTCGGCAATCCCGCGTTCGAGCTGCTCAACTCCACGAAAACCATTGCTGAACGCCGGGGAATTACCTCGGTGCACCTCTCGATGAGCCATGATGCTGGCATTGCGATTGCCTATGTTGTTGCGGAGGCACATCATGACTGAACTTCGCCTCGCAACGATCAGCACGGGCGCAATCAGCCACAACGTTGAAACCTTGCGAGCCCTCGTCGCGCCCGCACAGGTCATGGCGGTCGTAAAGGCGAACGGTTACGGACACGGCGCCCTCGAAAGCGCACGGGCGGCGCTCGCTGGTGGCGCAGACTGGCTTGGCGTCGCCGACCTCACCGAGGCGTTTGCGCTGCGAAATGCAGGCATTGACGCTCCGCTTTTGGCGTGGTTGCACCAGCCGGGGGCAGCATTCAGCGAAGCGGTGCGCGCGAAAGTAGAGCTCGGCATCAGCAACATCGCGCAGCTCACGGAAGTTGCCGCGGCATCCGGAACCGCGTGCGTGCACCTCAAAGTCGACACGGGCTTGCACCGCAACGGAGCCGCTCTCGGCGACTGGCAGCAGTTCTTCGAGGCCGCTGTTGAGCACGAACTGGCCGGCCGTCTGCGGGTGCGAGGAATCTGGAGCCACCTTGCCAACGCGGGTGATGAGCACGATGCCAAGCAGATCGAACAGTTTGCGGCAGCTATTGCGATGGCAGAGTCGGTAGGGCTGCGGCCAGAATTCCGTCACTTGGCTGCCTCAGAGGGAGCAATCAAGCATCCAGACGCCCGGTTCAATTTGGTGCGGCTCGGAATCAGCACTTATGGTCTGGCCCCTTCCGACGATGTGGATGCTGCGGCTCTCGGGCTGGTGCCTGCGATGACCTTGAGCG
Source organism: Rhodoglobus aureus (assembly GCF_039527955.1). Taxonomy (NCBI): domain Bacteria; kingdom Bacillati; phylum Actinomycetota; class Actinomycetes; order Micrococcales; family Microbacteriaceae; genus Rhodoglobus; species Rhodoglobus aureus. The sequence goes on from NZ_BAAAKW010000008.1 coordinate 73,856, forward strand.
CGCCCGTCATCTCGGTCAAGCGCGCTTCGGCGGGTGAGGGTGTTTCGTACGGGTTCGACTTTCACTGCGAGACCGATACGACTCTGGCTCTCGTTCCCCTGGGCTACGGCGATGGCGTTCCACGTCAGGCCTCCAACCGCGGGCCTGTTTCGATCAACGGAGTGACCGGTCGCATTGCTGGCCGGGTTGCGATGGATCAGATCGTGGTCGACATGGGCGATGTTCCCGTGGCAGTCGGAGACCGCGCAGTGCTCTTCGGCGACTCGTCGAGCGCTTCGGATCTCTCGAATTCGTCGGGCGCCTCGAACTTTTCGAACAGCGCAACCGCCTCGATGTCGGTGCCGAGCGCCGACAACTGGGCTGCAGCGGCCGGCACCATCAACTACGAGATTGTGACGCGCATCGGGCAGCGCGTAGTGCGCAGGTACGAACCGTGACCACACTGGTGATCGATTCCCCCGAGCGGATGGCTGAACTCGGGGCTGTGATCGCCGGGCAGCTCAGCGCCGGCGACCTCGTTTTACTCAATGGCGAGCTCGGTGCTGGCAAGACCACCCTCACTCGAGCGATCGGCGAAACCCTTGGCATTCGGGGCACAGTCACGAGCCCAACTTTTGTGCTCGCGCGCACGCATCCGAGGCTCGAAGCGCCGACACTGACACTGACACTGACACCGACACTGACACCGACACTGACACCGACGCCGACACTGACGCCGACACTGACACCGACGCCGACACCGACGTCGGGATCGACGTTCGCTTCGGCATCCGCGCCGGTATCGACACCCGGGTCCAGCCTGGCGCCCCTCGTGCACGTCGACGCGTATCGCTTGGGCAGCGCTGTTGAGCTCGACGATCTCGACATCGACTTTGAGGCATCCATTGTTGTGGTCGAATGGGGCGCAGGGTTACTTGACGGGGTCAGCGAGTCATGGTTGAACGTCGACATTGTGCGACCAACAGGTGCACGGGGCGAGGCGGGCACTGGCGGTGAGAACGCGGCTGCCGACGACTTCGCCGAAGAATCAGTGGAACCGCGCACGGTCACGGTTACCGGTTGTGGCCCCAAGTGGGCAGACATGGGGTGGCTCGATGTTCTTAGCGATTGATACGTCGGCAGGAACAAGTGTCGCCATCGTTGATGCGCTTGGCGTCGTGCACGCCGAGTGCGACTCTGCAGACACCCGCAAGCATGCCGAAGTTGTTGGCGACTTCATCTACACGTGCCTCGCTGAGGCTGGGCTGGCGGTAGCCGATCTCACCGGTGTTGTCGCTGGTATGGGCCCGGGACCCTTCACCGGACTGCGCGTTGGAATCGTTGCCGCACGCGCTTTCGCCTTCGGTGCTGGCCTGCCGCTATATCCGGTCGTCACCCACGACGCCATTGCCCTCGGCGAAACCGGACCAACCCTGATCGCCACCGACGCTCGGCGCAAAGAGTTCTATTGGTCGACCTACACGGGAATGGATGATGCGGGGCTGCCTATCCGCGACGCTGGCCCCGCGCTGTCTCCCGCCGCCGAACTCCCCACCCACGTGCCGAATTACGACCACTACGCGCTGCGGGAAGCCGCAATCGTACACGCCGCGAATTTGGCCAGGCTCGCGCACATCCTGAAAGCCAACGGACGCGAATTCGCGGGCGAAGAAGCCCTCTACCTGCGCTCGCCAGACATCAGCCTCTCCGCAGGACCGAAACGAGTAACCGCATGAGCTGGCAACTGCGCCGCGCCACCCCAAGCGATCTTGACGCCATCATGGTGATCGAGTCGAGCGAGTTCGCCAATGATGCTTGGTCGAGCGACATGATGGCAGCGGAGATCGTCGACAACCACGGTTATTACTTGGTCGCGCATCCGGTGGGGGAGCCAACGCAGGTGAAAGCCTATGCAGGATTGCGTGCTCCGTTCCGTTCGGGGCAGGCCGATATCCAAACCATTGCTGTTGCACCGGATGCTCGACGCCACGGTATTGGGCGTGCGCTGATGCACGCGCTCATGGTTGAGGCTCGCGATCGGGGGGCTGGCGAGCTCTTCTTGGAGGTGCGCGATGACAATCCGGCCGCGCAACGCCTCTATGAATCGCTCGGTTTTGAGCACATCGCTGTGCGTCCGAACTATTACCAGCCCGATGGTGTGGATGCGATTGTGATGCGCCTCACCATTCCCGAACCGAAACTCTCTCCGGCGGTGGGCGCATGAGCCAGCTCGCGGGCGAGACCCAGGCCGGAGCGGCGCGTCAGGCAGCTCGGGCGCGTCAGGTAGCACCGTCTAACCGGGAAGCACCGTCGAGCCGCAGCGTGCCCGAGAACACCACAGCGCCTCTCGTGCTGGGGATTGAAACGAGTTGTGACGAAACAGGGATCGGCATTGTTCGTGGCAGCCGATTGCTCGCTAACGTCATCTCGTCGTCGATGGACGAGCACGCCCGCTATGGCGGGGTGGTTCCGGAGGTTGCGGCACGGGCCCACCTTGAGGCGATGCAGCCGGCGCTCGTGCAGGCGCTCGCCGATGCGGGCGTAGAGCTTCACGAGATCGATGCGATTGCGGTCACGAGTGGTCCAGGACTTGCTGGTGCGCTCATGGTGGGTGTTGCCGCTGCGAAGGCGCTCGCCGTCGCGACCGACAAGCCGCTCTATGCCGTCAATCATCTTGTCGGCCACGTCGGCGCCGACGTGTTGCGCGATGACGGAACCGAGATCGATCTTCCGACAATCGCGCTGCTCGTGTCTGGCGGGCATACTTCGCTGCTGCACGTGCGTGATCTGGTTTCTGATGTCGAACTGCTCGGCGAAACAATTGACGATGCTGCGGGTGAAGCTTTCGACAAGGTTGCTCGGCTGCTCGGATTGCCCTACCCCGGCGGGCCACAGATAGACCGGGTCGCTGCAGGGGGAGACCCTCGGGCCATCCGATTCCCCCGAGGGCTTAGCAAGGCCAAAGACATGGAACGGCACCGCTACGACTTCTCGTTCTCCGGGCTAAAGACTGCAGTTGCGCGTTGGGTTGAGCGCGAGCAAGACGCCGGAACAGACTTTTCGATTGCGGATGTCGCGGCCAGCTTCCGTGAGGCAGTCGTCGACATCCTGCTGACCAAGGCTGTCGCGGCGTGTGTTGATCGCGGCGTACCTCGATTGCTGCTGGGCGGCGGAGTCGTGGCAAACGCCCGCGTGCGCGAGCTCGCACAGGAGCGGTGCGATGCTGCGGGCATCCAGTTGAGAATCCCGCCGTTGTCGTTGTGCACCGACAACGGTGCGATGATCGCCGCACTGGGCGCCCAATTGGTGATGGCCGGTAAACAACCGTCGACGCTCAGCTTTAGTGCGGACTCCACCCTCCCTGTCACCCAAATACAGGCGTAGAAACGGATCGGGCGCCAGACGGGGCGCATTGACAGCGTTCTCTCAGGCTGAGAATATGGTGGCGCCGCTATCGGTTTCATCTACTAAGGAGCACTCCGCCATGTCAGAACCCACGCCTTACGCCTCGACGCCAACGGGCGCGCCGGTTGCCAAGTGGAACGTACTCTCGATCGTTTCGCTCGTGACGTCGATCCTGTGGCTTAGCCTCATCGGTATTGTCACCGGCCACATTGCGCTCAGCCAGATCAAAAAGACCGGTGAACAGGGCAATGTGCTCGCCATAATCGGTCTCGTGCTCGGCTACCTCGGTTTGCTGGGGGCCATCATTGTCGCATTCCTCGTCATTGGTTCCTTGGCGGTCGGCTCGTCCATCACCGGCTATTGAGAACTTCGCTCTAGAGAAAGGGGCCGCACTTCCGTGCGGGCCTTTTTTGTTGAGTTGCGCTTGCTAAAGTATGCGAATGGCTACAAACAACTCAGACGACTCAACCTCGTCGATCCCCAATCCCGCTATTCCGGCGGTATCAAGCGCCCCCAAGGCGAAGGCGACTCCGTCAGCTAAGAAGCCTGCGGCCAAGAAGCCGACCTCCGCAGAGTCCGCAGCTAAGTCGACACCTGCTGCGAAGACCAGCCCGGCAAAGGCTACGGCCACACAGGCCGCCCCCGTGAAGTCGGCAGCACCAAAGGTGGCGCCAAAGAGCGCTGCAGAACACGCCAATACGGCAGTGGCTGCTGCACTGACGAAGCCCTATGCCGCAGCGTCAGCAAGCGCCGCCGACTCGAGCTCGACGAGTGCGACAACAGCACCCGCCGTAACTGGTGCCCCCAGCGCACCGGCGGCCACCTCAGTGCCCCCTGCGCCCCCTGTGCCGCCTGTTGCGACTAAGGCAACTCCGGCAGCATCGAACGACCCATACTCCGCACCGAGCGGCACCCCGATCGCCGGCTACGAGGGTGCGTCAACTCCGGGCCAGGCACCGTTCACGCCGGTTCCGGCTGGTCCCGCACAGGGACTCTCGATCGCCTCAATGGTTACCGGAATCTCGGGCATCCTGCTGTCGTTCGTCTTCTTCGGTTTCTTGCCCGGTTTGGCCGCAGTTGTTATGGGGCACATGGCGCAGAAGAAGCAGCCGCACGGGCGTCCGTTCTGGCTCACTGGTCTCATCACCGGCTATATCAGCGTCGCAATTGGCCTGATCACCGGGATCTTTGTGATCGGCGCTTTCCTTCTGTTTACAGCCGGCTTAAGCCAGCTAGACAACAGCTACTTCGGGTACTAACTAGCTTCCCGTGCTTAGCGGTTAGGCGTCACGCGCTGTGCAAGCAGCGCCCGGCGTTTGCCCGCAACGCGCGTCAGAATAAGTGTTGCGCTGTTCTCGCCTTTGAGCGAGAGCGATGTTCGAAAAGTCGCGGGGTCGATATCAACCCCGCGCTTTTTGATTTCCAGGGTGCCGATTTTGCGCGCAGCGAGTTCTTTTTTCAGCGACCGCTTGTCGAGGGGAAAGTCGGCCACTATCTCGAAGCACGTAGCGAAGGGCGAGGCTGCAGCGGTATCCGCGCTGAAGTAGGCGATCGAGGTATCGAGCATCCGGCCGTTCAACTGCCGGGCGAGGTCGCCAATGAGGCGTGCGCGGATGACGGCGCCGTCAGGTTCGAACAGGTACTGACCGAGTTCCCCAGCGGCTTCGTCCGCGCTGTCGGTGGCTGCCGTCATCTCGGCGGTGCCGTGTTCTCCGATCACGAGCGCTGCGCGCCGGATGCCGGGGCGGGCAACTGCGCCAAACCAGAGTCCGAGTTCGACGACTTCGCGCCCGACGGACACCCATTGGGCTTCGGCGCTGTCGGGGATTAGAGCGCGGTCGACACCTGGGCCGAGCTTGATTCCGGTGGGGTAGCGCTCGGCTAGGCCGAACGCGAAGTCGAGTGACGGTGTCCAGTCGGCGGGGTTGGTGAGGCGAACGCGGGCGTCTCGCCGTGCTGGATCAAGGTAGATGCCATCGATGCCGGTGAGGTCTGCGGATTCCGCATCGCCGTGTACGACTTGTGCGTTGCTCCACGGCGCTAGGTTGTAGCTCGCGATCGCTGCGGTGGTTTCATCGCGTTCTACCGCGGTGACGTTGAGGTCGAGGCCTGCGATGGCGAGCGCATCAGCTCCGATGCCGCAGCCGAGATCGGCGACCCACTTCACCCCGGCGGCGCTAAAACGGCCTGCGTGCAGAGAGGCAACGGAGAGTCGGGTTGCTTGTTCGAGGCCGGCTTCGGTGAAGAGCATCCGCTCTGCAAATGGACCAAACTTGCTTGCGGCTTTTGCGCGCAGTTTTGACTGACTGAGTACTGCTGCAACGAGTCCGGCGCTGTGGCCGGCCTTGCGGAGTTCGGCGACGGTTCGCACGATTTCGTCGTTCGATTGCCAGACCGGAAGTGAGTCAAGCAGGCGAAGGCCCTCGGTCGAAAGCAGCTCTCGCAATTCGCTCTGATTCATTCTCTAACCGTATCCGCATCCGTATTGGCACTCACGTTGATCGAGTGCCAACCAAGCCGTATAGTTGATCTGGCACTCCTACAGGGAGTGTGCCAACCCAAGAACTTTAGAAAGAGGTCCCACGTGTCGGTGTCCATTAAGCCGCTCGAAGATCGCATTGTTATCAAGCAGGTCGATGCAGAACAGACCACCGCGTCTGGGCTCGTCATTCCTGACACTGCGAAAGAGAAGCCCCAAGAGGGCGAAGTAGTCGCCGTAGGTCCCGGTCGCATCGATGACAACGGAAACCGCGTGCCTCTCGATATCGCCGTAGGTGACAAGGTCATCTACTCCAAGTATGGCGGAACCGAAGTGAAGTACGGCGGAGACGACCTGCTCGTTCTGTCGGCTCGCGACGTGCTCGCTGTGGTTGTTCGCTAACGCGACTACCTAAATCCTCGCCGAACGTCACTGTTCGGCTACACGAAAGCCCAAGGCTCCGGCCTTGGGCTTTCGTATTGTCTGGATGTCATAGGGAGCCCCAGCGCAGCCCTAAGCTTTAGTGGTGACCACGACTTCTCACGCAACTGATCGCGTATCGCCGAGCGGCCTCGGGTTCGCAGTATCCGCCTACGTTTTGTGGGGCGCGATGCCGATCGTGTTCTTCTCTCTCAAAGAGTCGGGCGCGATTGAAATCGTGGCCTGGCGCATCGTCTTGTCGCTCGTTTTTTGTGCGGCTCTTCTGCTGGTCACCCGCGGCTATGTGCGCGTTTTGGTCATCATCCGTGACCGCAAGACTTTCTGGAGCCTCGGTCTTGCCGGAGTGCTTGTCGTCATCAACTGGCTGATCTACGTGTACGCCAGCCTCAATGGTCACATTGTGGAAGCGTCATTGGGCTACTTCACCAACCCGATCGTCACGGTGTTGCTCGGCGTGATCATTCTGCGCGAACGGTTGCGTCCGCTGCAATGGGTTGCCCTCGGCATAAGCGCTCTTGCCGTGCTCGTTCTTGCCATCGGCTACGGCAGTTTTCCGTGGATCGCGTTGGGTCTGGCCTTCAGCTTTGGTCTTTACGGTCTCGTGAAAAAGAGCGTCGGGCCAAAAGCGGATGCGTTGGGCGGCCTAGCGGTCGAGACAGCATTCTTGACGCCCATTGCGATTGTTGTTCTGCTCGTGTTGAGCGCAAACGGCACTCTCTCGGTGGGCTCTGTCAGCACCGGTCACACGGTATTGACTTTGTTCTTGGGCGCGATCACGGCGATTCCGCTGATCCTGTTCGCCGCAGCAGCCCGCCGTCTGCCTCTCACCTACATGGGACTTGCGCAGTACTTGGCGCCCATCTTGCAGTTGGTCGTCGGTGTCTTCGTTTTCCATGAGGCGATGCCGCCAGAACGCTGGTTGGGCTTCGCAATTGTGTGGGTGGCGCTGGCAATCCTCACCTTCGATCTCTTCCGTCACTCTTCTCGCATTCGGCTAGGTTCGCCATCGGACGCTCCGGGGGCACCGTAGTATTCCTGTGAAGGTGCGTGATCGCCCGAAGATCGCGGCTCCGAGAGAGGTAAGTCAATGACGAGCTTTCGCGCGACTCGACGTCTGATCGTTGCGGCATCAGTTGTCGTAGTAGCCCTTGCGGCGTGCAGTTCGCCTGCCCCGACAGCCACACCGGTTTTCACTCCTGCGGCATCGCCTACTCCGACTCCGGTCGTGACTCCTGCTGGTGACGGTGTGCTGCGAGTGGGCACTATCTTTCCGACGAGCGGTATGTTCTCATTCTTGGCTGCTGCTCAAACTGCCGGTGTGGCGGCGGCGGTCAAGGAGATCAATGCTGCCGGTGGAGTGAACGGCGAACCGGTCACGGTAGTGAGCGTTGACTCTGGTGAGGCAAAGACCACCAAGCTGGAAACGTCGTTCAAAACGTTGGTGTCGAAGAAGGTGGATGTGGTTATTGGGCCATCGTCGTCGGCTCTCGCTCAGCGCGCTATCCCGTTGGCAATCGATGCCAAAATTCCCGTCATCTCTCCTGCGGCAACGTTCTCCGCACTCACTGATGTTTTTGACGACGGATACTTCTTCCGCACGATTCCCGCCTATGACCAGCAGGGGCATGCCCTAGCGGAGGAACTCGCTGGTGGGGACACCACGCAGCGCATTGCCTACGTTTATGTTGCCGACGATGAGGGCACAGCCCTACACGACACTTTCGTCACGGCGCTCGCGGATTACGACAGCGAGCTTGTCGCAGATGAAGCCTTTTCCAGCTCGACTACCAACTTTGATTCGATCATTGCCAGCCTCAAAAAGGCGCAACCTGATGTTGTCGTCGTCGGGTCGACGTATGGCTCGGTCAAGGCGACAAAGGCTGCAATTGGCAAGATCGTGGCTGCAGGCTACAAGGGTTCGAAGTTGTGGCTCACCTCTCTCAACACTGGCGACTATTCGCAATCGTTTAAGAATGGCACCCTGAAGGGCGTGCGAGGAGTGATTGAAGGCGCGCAGCCATCGAAGGCCTTCATCGCGACTCTCAAGGCGAGCAATTCGAAGCTGACCAGCTACCGCTATGCGATGGAGGCCTATGACGCCACGATGCTGGCTGCTCTCGCCGCGATCGTCGCGCAAGACGATGCGGGGGAGGCGATTGCGGGTTCCCTTTATGACGTCTCCAAAGGTGGCGTGAAATGCCTGAGTTTCACTGAGTGCCGTGAAGTGCTGAAAACTAGCAACGATATTGACTATGACGGCGTTTCCGGAACGGTGAACTTCACGCCAGGCGGCGATATTGAGCCCGGATACTGGGGTTATTACACCTACGACGGCGAGAACAAATTCGTTTTTAAGAGCGGATCTGTCGTCGGCTAAAACGAGTGCCGCCCGTATTGGGGGCACTCGTTCGGCGACAAATTGGGTTCCCTGAGTTCGTCTTTTGTGGTTTGCCCACTACCGTAACAATGCCGCTTTTTGTTTCCGGCGGTAGATAGGAGCGACTGTGATGACATCCATACCCGTTGGATCACGCGTGTCGCTGCGAACCCGTCGTGGGTTCACGGCAGTTGCTGGCGTTCTCGCGGCGGTACTTGTGCTGAGCGGATGCGCGGACGCAGAAGCTCCGAAAGAGGCCATCGCGCCCAAAGATTTGACCCTCACTATTGGTGCTCTGGTGCCGGAGTCAGGGTCACTCAAAAAGTTTGCTCCAGCCGTTTCAGCAGCAATTGCCTTGGCGGCACAAGACGTCAACGATGCAAACGCGATGCTCACGGTAAACGTCGAAACTCAGGATTCCGGTGATTCCACGGGTACGACGGCGGAGGATGCCGTGACTGAACTGCTCGCTGCCCGAGCCACCGTAATTATTGGAGGCCTGTCGAACGGTGTCTCGAAGAAAGTGATCGACAAGATCACCGGCGCCGGTGTTGTCGAGATTTCGCCGGCGAATGATTCGCCCGACTTCTCCACCTATGGCGACAGCATGCTCTACTGGCGCACTTCGCCTTCCTGCGCGCTCGAAGGTTCCGCTCTGGGAGCCGAGATGGCCGAACGAATCGACGGCTCAATCGCGATCCTGTCGGAGGACGTACTCTGTGGTCCGCTCTTGCCGCGTGCGGTCGGGGAAACCTTCCAGCGCGGTGGCGGCGAAGTCATCGTCGAGGAGACTATTGACGACAAGGCAACGGGCCTTGACGACCAAATCGCTGAGGCGATTGCAGCGAAGCCGGATGCCGTAGCGATTCTCGGCACGACGCAGGCAGAGAAGATTGCCAAGGCGTTCATTGCCGCGGGCTACTCGGGCGATCAGCTTTTCTTTAGTGGTCTTTCGTTGGGCGAGCGTGGTTCAGGATTTGCTGCGGGGAGCCTGACGGGTTCGATCGTCACACATCCGGGGCTAGAAATATCTACGATTTCTGAGTTCACCGACCGGCTCTTGGAGGTCAATCCGAGCTTAAAGGACTTCAGCTACGCGGCAGAGAGCTATGACGCCGTGATCTTGGCAAGCCTCGCAGCCTTGGCTTCGCAGGAGGTCTCGGGTGAAGGGATTGCGAGCAAGCTTCAAGAAGTCTCTGGTGGCTCTGGCGAAGGCGAAGTCGTGACGAATTTTGCGGATGCCGCGAAGATCATCCTTGATGGCGGGATCGTGGATTACGACGGTGTTTCGGGCCCAATAACCCTTAGCGACAATGGCGATCCCCAGGACGCCATTATTGGGATCTACCAATACGGTAGCGACAACGTGTACGCCCGGATTAACTGAGTAACATCTGCGTTTCAGAAGAGTCTACGAATGGTAACGATTCCCAAGAGTGTTACAAGGCTGTAGTACAGACGTATTGTGCGGACGTCCCGAGTGGGCATAGCTTGACAGTGTGGTGACAACGTAGTGCCACATTTGATTCCTGAACACATTCGAAACGCAAGGAGCAACATGAGCGTATTCGCGAAGGCTACGGCCTCCCCATCACGGTCCAAGCGGACCCTGTTGAGCAGTCTCGCCATTGTCGGTGCAAGTGCACTGGTACTGGCTGGCTGTGCAACAGACGGAGGGGAAACACCTTCCGGCGGCGACGGCGGCGAACTTTCGCTGAAGCTGGGAACGGCACTCCCCGTAACCGGTAACCTCGCGTTCCTCGGCCCGCCCGAGATCGCAGGAACCGAGTACGCAGCTGCTCAGGTTAACGAAGCCGATGCAGGCATCCAGGTCGAACTGATTCAGGGTGACTCCGGTGACACCGATAACAAGGCATACGAGACTGAAATTCCTCGTCTGCTCAATGAAGATGTTTCGGCCATTCTTGGCGCAGCATCCTCAGGTGTTTCGCTTCAGTTCATTGACCAGGTTGTTGGCGCTGGAGTAATCCAGTTCTCGCCGGCAAACACCTCGGCCGCATTCACGACGTACGACGACAAGGGCCTGTACTTCCGTACCGCTCCTTCCGACGTGCTCCAGGGTGAGGTTCTGGGTAACCTGATCGCTGCTGATGGTCACGAGACCCTCGGCATGATCGTCCTCAACGACTCCTACGGAACCGGCCTTGCTAAGTTCACGCAGGAAGCATTCGAAGCAGCCGGTGGTGAAGTTGTTTCACAGCCCACTTACAACACCGGTGACACCACGTTCGATGCTCAGATTTCAGAAGTTCTTGCTTCTGACCCTGATGCCATCGCACTGATCACCTTCGAAGAAGTTTCGACCATGCTTCCGAGCATCGTCAGCGGCTTCCCGGCGGAGAACCTCTACTTCGTAGACGGCAACCTCGCGAACTTCAGTGACGAGTTGGCTCCTGGCACCCTCACCGGCGCCAAGGGAACCCTTCCGGGTCTGAGCGTCGACACGATCGCAGAATTCACTTCTGCGCTCAGCGAGTTCTACGTGGGATCGGGTCAGCCTGAGCTCACCGAGTTCAGCTACGCAGCAGAGTCGTTCGACTCGGTCATCTTGCTCGCTCTCGCATCGCTCGCAGCCGGTTCAACCGACTCCGCAGCAATCGCAGAGAAGCTGCAGGAAGTATCGGGTGGTTCGGGTAACGGCGAGAAGTGCACCACCTTCGCCGACTGTGCAGACATCATCAATGGTGGCGGCGTAGCTGACTACGACGGCATCTCTGGTCCGATCTCCTTCGATGAACTCGGTGACCCCACCGAGGCCAAGGTTGGTATCTACCAGTACGGTGACGACAACACCTACAGCGCGTACAAGGGCTAATAACCTCTAATACTCGCTAAGAGAAAGGCCCCAACCCGCACAGGGTTGGGGCCTTTTTCGCGCGCTCACGCACCTGTAGCGGATGCTGAAGCAGTTTCACAGAGCGCTAGCAGTTGCTGATAAACCTGAAACTGCGTCAGCTGCCCTTGTAGGCGCCTCATTGCGGCGCGGATGAGCGTCTTCGCCGTCTCGCGCTGCTAACGGCGCTCAGGGTGGCATACAGCGCCTTGAGGGTGCCAATGTTTGGCCGACACAGCGTCTGACTTGACTCGACCCGATCCCGAGTGCGGCCGTCGTGGCGTTAACGCACACTGCCCCGCCCGGACGAATCCGGACGCGGCATTTTGTGGCGGTGCTGAGCGCTACTGGTTTAGGTGCCGAGCGTACCGAGGTACAGACCGATGACCTTGGGGTCGTTCAGGAGCTCGCGCCCGGTGCCTTCGTAGGCATCCTTGCCCTGGTCGAGAACGTAGCCGCGGTCACAGATCTGTAGGCAGCGTCGTGCATTCTGCTCAACCATGATCGTAGTGACGCCGGCCTTGTTGATCTCCGAAACACGAATGAACGCTTCGTCTTGCTTCACAGGAGACAAACCAGCGGATGGCTCGTCGAGCAGCAGCACGTGCGGGTCCATCATGAGTGCACGCGACATCGCGACCATTTGACGTTCACCGCCCGACAGCGAACCGGCGCGTTGCTTGAGCCGCGATTTGAGTTCGCCGAAGATGCCGACAACAAAGTCAAGCCGCTCGTCAAAGATTTTGGGGTTCTGGTAGAGCCCCATCTGAAGGTTCTCTGCGATCGTCAGGCTAGGGAACACGTTGTTGTTCTGTGGCACAAAACCCACACCGCGTGCCACGAGCTTGTTGGCCTTGAGCCCCGTGATGTCATCACCGTTCAGCGTGATCGACCCGCCGCGTACCTGCACTTGGCCAAAGATGGCTTTGAGCAGTGTCGACTTGCCGGCGCCGTTGGGCCCGATGATCCCGATGAGCTCACCCGGGTTTGCGACCAGGTTGCAGTCGTTCAGAATGTCGACTCCGGGAAGGTAGCCTGCGGTGAGGTCCTTGACGTGGACTACGGCATTCTCGGTGGGAATTGCATTCACTTGCGGGGCTCCTTGCGCTTAGCGATAGTGGAGTCGATTTCTTTGACCTCAGCAGCCAGATCGATCGCAGCCGTGTTCAGCTCACCCTCGATGCGACCGGTGACAATACCGAGGTCGACATCTTGGTGCGAACCGAGGTAGGCGTCGATCACGGCTTTGTTCTTCATGACCTCGTCTGGCGGGCCCTCTGCTACTACCTTGCCTTCGGCCATCACAATCACCCAGTCGGCGATGTGGCGAACCATGTGCATGTCGTGCTCGACGAAGAGCACAGTCATACCCTCTTCCTTCAAGTCGAGGATGTGGTCGAGCAGCGACTCCGTGAGCGCCGGGTTGACGCCTGCCATCGGTTCGTCAAGCATCACAAGCGTTGGCTCGCTCATCAGAGCGCGTGCCATCTCGAGCAGCTTGCGCTGTCCTCCAGAAAGGCTGGCAGCGAAGTCTGACGACTTGGTGTCGAGCTTGAACTTCTTGAGCAGAACCTCGGCGCGTGCTTCAATCTCGGCCTCTTGCTTGCGCCAGAGCTTCGGGATCATGCCGCGGAAAATGTTTTCCCCGATCTGGTCCTTGGCGCCGAGTTTCATGTTCTCGAGAACCGTCAAAAGCCCGAGAGCTTTCGTCAGCTGGAAGGTGCGCACTTGACCCAAGCGGGCCACTTTGTGTGCGCCCATCCCGGCAAGGGCGTGGCCGTTGAAGGTCCACTTACCTTCGTCGGGCTTGTCGAACCCGGTCAGAAGGTTGAACAGTGTCGTCTTGCCAGCACCGTTCGGACCAATCAGTGCGGTGATCGCATTCCGAGGGATCTCAATGTGGTCAACGTCGACCGCGGTGAGTCCACCGAACGTGCGACGAACTCCATCAGCAATGATGATCGGGTCGACCTTGGCAACTCCCGGAGCGATATCGCCCTTGTGGAGCCCCGTCGTCTTTTCGCGTTGCACCGGTGCAGCCGGTGTGTCTTTATTTGACAAAGGTCAGCTCCTTCTTATTGCCGAGGATGCCCTGCGGTCGATAGATCACGAGCAACATCAGCGCGATACCGACAAGGATGAAACGCACCGTTTGCGACTGCGTCGTGGTCATGAACGGCAGGACACCAATGTTGACCAGAGCGGGAAGCAGGTTGCTCAGCAGAACTTGAACGCCCCAGAAGATGACCGAACCGATCACGGGTCCAAAGATTGTTGCGGCACCACCGAGCAGCAGTGCGGTGTACACGAAGAACGTCAGCGACGTCACATACACACCGGGGTTCACGGATGCGGGGAGGGCGTACACGATGCCACCCATGGCCCCGAAGACTCCACCAAGCATCAGCGACTGCAGCTTGTAGGAGAACACGTTCTTGCCGAGGGCGCGCACGGCATCCTCGTCTTCACGGATTCCCTTAATGACACGACCCCAGGGGCTGCGCATGACAGACCACAGGATGAGCATCGCGATGACCAAAATCGTGATGCCGAAGATGCGCACCCACCATCCGTTTGCGTTATACACCCATGGGCCGAAACCGTAGGTGCCATCGGGGATCGGGTTGAACGCACGGAAGCTGTCGTGGTAGCCGCTCAGTCCATCGGCAGACCCGGTGTACTTGTCAAACGTTGTCGTCAGGAACAACAGGCGCACGACCTCGGCCGCCGCGATCGTCACGATTGCCAGGTAGTCACCGCGCAGTCGCAGCGTCGGAATTCCCAGGATGAGCGCGAACACGAGCGAGCCGCCGACACCGACGAGCATGCCGCCCCACCACGGAAAACCGAAGGTGAGGATTGAGATCGCATAGCCGTAAGCGCCGATCGCCATGAAGGCGGCGATACCCATGTTGAGCAAACCGGTGAAACCGAAGTGCAGCGCAAGACCGAGCGCCGCGAGGGCGTAGCCGATCGTTGCGGGTGCAATGAGTGATGACCCGGTATTGGAGAGAATTTGCAGAATATCCATGTGCGGCCCCTAACCTATTCTCTCAGAGCGACCGAGGATGCCCTGCGGTCTGAACAACAAGACGATGATGAGCACGCCGAGCGCACCCACATACTTCAAGTCGGATGGAATGAAGAGACTCGACGTCTCAACGAGGACTCCGACGATGATCGAGCCAACTAGTGCTCCGAATGCTGTTCCCAGACCACCCAGGGTGACTGCGGCGAACACGAGCAGAAGGATCTGCGCGCCCATATCCCAGCGGATTCCCGGGCGGAAGTAGGCCCACAGCACACCGGCAAGGCCGGCCATGGCTGCTGCGAGAATCCAGACAACCCGAACTACTTGGTCGACATCGATACCGGATGCGGCGGCAAGCGACGGGTTGTCAGAGACTGCACGAGTTGCCTTGCCGATCTTGGTCTTCACCAACCACCAAGCGAAGATCACGATCACGACGATGCTGATGACCATGCTGATCATGTTGGTCTGACTGAGCGACACCGATCCAAAGAGTGGGATGTCGGGGGAGTTAGAGCCGGGCAGTTGTTCTGTTCCGCCACCGCGGAAGTACTGGAACGTGTAACGAAGTGCCAGCGAAAGACCGATCGAGACGATCATGAGCTGGACGATGCCCACGCCCTTCTTGCGCAACGGTTTCCACAGGCCGGCGTCGAGCGCCCAGCCAAAGCCGGCGCTCAGTAGCACAGCCATGGGTATCGCAAACCAAACCGGTTGGCCAAGATCGACCGAGACAATTAGCGCCATCACCGCGCCAAAGGTCACCATTTCGGCGTGAGCGAAGTTGGATAGCCCGGTGGTTCCGTAGACGAGCGAGATGCCGATCGCGGCAAGTCCGAGCATGAGCCCGAAGTTGAGGCCGTTGACGAGGCGTTCGACAAGTTGGTCAACGAAGCTGACAACATTGCGCTCACCACGACCGATAAAGAAGTTCATCACTGTCGAACCGCTTGGCCCGATCATGGCTTCTTTGACGTTGGGGGTGTCATCATCGCCGACTTCATCGATAACTGCGATGCCCTCAGGCAGCGTGTTTTCGTCGAGCGTGACGCTGAATTCGTCACCGTCGGGTACGCCGACTTTCCATTGGCCGTCGGCATCCGTGACTACTTCAACTTCGTAGCCGCCACCAGCGATGGTGAGAAGCACGCCCTCCAACGGCACGCTTTCGAGCTTGACGTTACCGATGATGCTGTTGTCGTATTCGTCGACGTTAACCTCGTCGGCCATAGCGGGCATGGCCATCAGAGAGAAGGCAGCGGAGAGAGCAACGATGAGTGCGACAAGCACTCCCCGCCGATTTTTCCGCCGAGTGCGGCGATATTCCGCTGTGTTCACAGGACCTCCAGAAAGGGACCCAAACGGAATCAAGAATCCCGCGGGTTCTGATGTGTCGACGGCATTGACGACACCGGCCGATTGCGTCCGACACACAAGTGCTTGTCGGGTACAAAGCGGTGAAGCCATTATGCGGGGGAATGTTCAGGCAGGAAACCCGTTAATATTGATTGGCCGCAGATTTAACACAAGATCGCCGGTTTCACGCTACTGGTGCGAGGAAGATTTAACATGGAACAGCCTGACCCTTTCGGTTTCGTCGGACTTACTTATGACGACGTAATGCTTTTGCCCGGTCATACTGATGTGATTCCGAGCGATGCTGACACCAGTTCACGTCTCACCCGCAGGATTCGGCTATCTTCGCCCCTTATTTCATCGGCGATGGACACGGTTACAGAGGCGCGAATGGCGATCGCCATGGCTCGAAATGGTGGTCTCGGGGTGCTTCACCGCAACCTGTCGATCGACGATCAGGCCGCTTTCGTTGACAAGGTAAAGCGCAGTGAATCGGGCATGATTACCAATCCTGTAACAACTACGCAACAAGCGACTTTGGCCGAGGTCGACGCCCTATGTGGCCAGTTTCGGATTTCCGGTGTTCCCGTCATCGAAGAGGACGGAACGCTCGTCGGAATCGTCACCAACCGCGACATGCGGTTCATCGAGCCGCAAGACATGGACTCGACGCTGGTTCGCGATGTCATGACGACCATGCCGCTGATCACGGCCCGAGTTGGCATAGACCGTGACGGGGCGATTGCTCTCCTCAACAAGCACAAGATCGAGAAGCTCCCGCTCGTTGACGACAACGACAAGCTCATCGGTCTCATCACTGTCAAAGATTTCGAGAAGACCGATCAGTACCCCAACGCTACGAAAGACGAGGAAGGCCGACTGCGTGTAGGTGCCGCGATTGGATTCTTCGGCGATGCGTGGGAGCGCGCCGAGCGACTGCGCGATGCCGGCGTTGACCTCATCGTCGTTGACACCGCCAACGGTGAGTCTGCTGGCGTGATCGACATCGTTCGTCGTCTCAAGGCTGACTCTTCGTTCGATGCCATCGACATCGTCGGCGGAAACGTCGCCACTCGCTCGGGAGCTCAAGCGCTCATCGATGCCGGTGTGGATGCTGTCAAGGTCGGCGTTGGCCCCGGCTCCATTTGCACCACCCGCGTGGTTGCGGGCGTCGGAGTTCCGCAGGTGACTGCCGTCTACGAGGCGTCACTCGCTGCTCGCGAGGCAAGCATCCCGGTCATCGCAGACGGTGGACTTCAGTATTCGGGCGATATCGCCAAGGCACTCGTTGCGGGTGCAGACACCGTGATGCTCGGCTCGCTTCTCGCGGGAACAGACGAGAGCCCCGGCGACCTCATCTTCCTCAATGGCAAGCAGTTCAAGAGCTACCGCGGAATGGGTTCGCTCGGTGCGATGCAAACCCGCGGCAAGAAAACCTCGTACTCACGAGACCGCTACTTCCAGGCGGATGTTCCTTCCGATGATCAGCTGATCCCCGAAGGCATCGAAGGCCAGGTTCCCTATCGCGGCCCCGTCTCCACGGTGATGTACCAGTTGCTCGGCGGCTTACGACAGTCGATGTTCTACACGGGCGCCCGCACTATCGAAGAGTTGCAGATGAAGGGCAAGTTCGTGCGGATCACCGCCGCCGGGCTGAAAGAGTCACACCCCCACGACATCCAGATGGTCGTCGAGGCACCCAACTACCGCAGCTAGGCTGCGATCCGCTGATCCACCGATCGGCTGAGGTTGATCAGGAACCGGGACGAGACTTTCTGCGCCGGCTCAGCTACGCTGGCGACATAATGTGTGGGTAGACGACTCACTGTGCGTGTTCACATTGCCGGATTGTGTTTTTGGTGACCATCGCGGAGTGAACGCCAGAGGCATTCTCGACTGACGGCAGAAAGGCCACCCATGCTCGAAGTCACTGCGCTCCGTTGGACGCTCACCATCGGGCTCATTCTGGGGCTACTAGCTCTCGACCTAGGCCTAGCTGCTGCTCGGCCGCATGTCGTCAAGTTCCGCGAAGCGGCAATTTCATCAATCCTCTACATCGCCGTAGCGATCGCCTTCGGTCTGGTTTTTGCCGCGCAGGTGGGCTGGGGCTTCGGTGCGGAATACTTCGCCGGTTATATCGTAGAGAAGAGCCTGTCCATCGACAATCTCTTCGTTTTCGTGATCATTATGTCGACCTTTGCCGTCCCGGAGAAGTACCAGCAGAAGGTTCTGATCTTCGGTATAGCGATGGCCCTGGTTATGCGAGCGATCTTCATCGCATTAGGGGCCGTACTGCTCTCGCTATTCTCTTTCATGTTCCTGATCTTCGGTCTGGTGTTAGTCGTGACGGCCGTGCAGCTTTACCGGCACCGCAACGTCGACCCTGACGTGCACGACAATGTGCTGGTCCGGGTGGCCCGCCGCGGCCTGACCGTCACCAAGGAATATGAAGGCGGTCGATTGTTCACGCGCAGCGCCGGCCGCCGCGCAGTGACCCCACTTTTCATCGTGCTGCTGGCAATCGGCAGCACCGACCTGTTGTTCGCTCTCGACTCGATCCCAGCGATCTTCGGCATTACCGACGAACCATACATCGTATTCACCGCCAACGCTTTTGCGTTGCTGGGGCTGCGGGCGCTCTTCTTCCTCGTCAAAGGCCTTCTGGACCGGCTGGTCTACCTCTCCACAGGACTGGCGCTCATCCTGGCCTTCATCGGTGTGAAACTGGTTCTGCACTGGGGGCACGGCATCGACGACCGTGTGCCGGAGATCAGCACCAACTTCAGCCTTATCGTCATCGCTGTCGTCTTGACCGTGACCTCGATCGCCAGCATAATCAAGGTCCGAATGGACCCCACCGCGCGCGCCCATGCGGGCTCGCTGACCGCGGAGGATCCGCCCCGCTCCGGACAGGCAAGCTAGCCACCTGGTCACGAAAGGGGTCTGATTTGCGCTCCGGTCACGGCCGCGTTGCTCGCGCGTTTCGTTTCAGAGGGTGAGTTCGTTTCCTTGGGTTTCCCGTGCTGCCTTGCGAGGTTCTGGTTAGGCGGAGACGTCTCGGCGGTTGAACGCGATGCCGCCAATCACGAGTACGACGACCGAAATGCCGTAGATGAGGCCGAGTGAGTCCCAGTCTGCGCCGTCGCGCAGCGGTGAGTTGCCGAACGCCCAGTCGTATGGCGAGATGTTGTGCAGCCAATCAACATCGGCACTTTGGTTGCCGAGGGAGTTGAGCACATAACCGAGCAACGCGATTCCCGCAGCGGAAGCGCTGGCGAATGAGCGCCGTCCTGTGATTGCGCCTACCGCCAGCCCGAAGCTTGCGGCAAGAACACCGAGTCCGAGTAGGGCGAGGCATCCACCGACGATGTTTGCGGGTTCGAGTTTGGTTCCCGCGGAGTCGTTGAGCGCCAGGATGAGCAGCGCCGATACTGCAGCGAGCCACGTCAGTCGCAGGATGACGGCCAAGCTGCGCTCGACCATTATTTGCACCCGGGAGACGCCGTGGGCGAGAGTCAGCTCGAGTGATCCTGACTCTTCGTCGCCGGCGATCGCCGCTGAACTCCAGAGTGTTGCCGCGATGGTCATCAGTGCGAATCCGATGAGGCCGAGGAACGTCGCTTGAACATACCCGGCGCCGCTTGTGAGATCTTGAAAACCGAGAGTTGTTGCGAGCCCCGAGGGGAGGGTGTCGATCAGGTCTTGGAATCCGGTATCTTGGGCGGAGAATGACGAGTACAGAGGGATGTAGAGCATGATCGCCGCGACAAACCCGATCGTCCAGCCGAGGGTGCCTCGCCAAGAGTCGGCAAGGTTGCGTCGCAGTAGGGGCAGAAAGCTAGTTGTCATTGTTCGCCTCTGAAGAGTAGAGGTTGATAACCGATGACTCGAGGTCTTGTTCCTCAACTCGGAGGTCTACGACGTGGAACGGCGCGATTGCCTTGACGAGCGCATCGATGTGCCCTTCGACGGTGCCGGTGATGTGAACGATGTCTCCGTCCATAACCGTGAGGTCATTCAGTTGCGGCAGCGCTTCGAGGGTGTTGCGGATGCTGTCGGCCGAGACATCTGTGAGGTCGACGACGACGCGGCGCACAGCACTCGCTCGCAGCGTCGCGACGTCGCCAACTTTGACGATCTTTCCGTTGCGTAGGACGGCAACGTGATCCGCTGCAGTCTGAATTTCACTGAGCACGTGCGAACTGAGGAACACGGTTTGCCCTTTGTGCTGCGCCTCGCGCACCATCGTCAGAAATTCTTGCTGCACGAGAGGGTCGAGTCCGCTTGTTGGCTCGTCGAGCACGAGCAGTGGTGGCTCGTGCATGAACGCTTGAACGAGGCCAAGCTTTTGCTTGTTGCCCTTGGAGAGCTTGCGCACGTGTCGCGTGAGGTCGAGCCCGAGCCGCTCCGCGAGTTCATCGATGCGGCCGGCGGGCACAGGGCCGCTGATGTCTGCGTAGTGCGCGAGCAGTGCGCGGCCGGTTACTCGCCCCTCGAGCATGAGCTCGCCGGGAAGGAAGCCGATTCGGCGGCGAAGTGCTGCGCCTCCGGCTCGAGGAGATTCTCCCAGCACGGTGGCGTCGCCCGAGGTGGGGCGGATGATGTCGAGGAGCAGCCGCATGGCTGTGGTTTTGCCGGCACCGTTGGGCCCGATCATGCCGAACACGCTGCCGGTCTCCACGGCGAGATCCATGCCATCGAGCGCGGTGTGCCGGCCATAGCGCTTGGTGAGCGCCCTGGTTTCTATTGCGTAGGTCATAACGTGGGGCCGGAGCCCTGTCCTTTCTCAGCCTGGTGCTGGTGCGCGACGCTTGCTGCGTCACGGGATGCGTTGAGCACACCGCTGTCGACGTACAGCCCGTCGGTGTAGATCTCAAGCGCGGCATTGCCCATGCGGCTCAGGCTTTCTAGGCTGAACCGAGCGGTGTCGAGACTGCGGGCGATATGGCTTTGCAGAATGAGGGTGCCAAGACTGTGGGTCACGAGCAGTAGCGCTCGGGCGTGGGCGTCGGTGCTTGGCCGCATCTGCTGGCTGGACACACCGTCTTCGAGCATGCCCGCAGTCATGGTGACGATGCGATCGAAAAGTTCGGCACCGGCATCAGAGTCGTCGGTGAACAGTCGACTCAGGTAGTTGAGCCATGGCTGGTAGGCGTCGAGGTCTGAATACCACTCGTTCAGGCTCGCAGTGACGTCGCCCTCGCTCATCCCCGTTTTTCGACGGGCGACCTCCGTGATGATGAAGTCGTCGCAGGCAGTCTTGAGCTGGCGCATGCCGCCGAAGTGGTGGATGACGAGGCCGGCACTGACGCCGGCTTCAGCGGCCACGGCGCGGGCGCTCGTCGCGGCGAACCCTTTCTGCCCGATGAGCAGGATCGCGGCATCGCGGATTCGAGCTCGCGTCGTGGAATCATCCTTAGCTGAACGCATGTTCAACAAACTAAACGATCGTTCAGTTATCGTCAAGAGTGTTCACGCGCCGCGTGCAGACGGCCGCACCCAATCGTCAGCCGGGTAGGCTGGAGCAGTGAATGATTTCGAAATTGGCCGGGCCAAGCGCGCTCGCCGCGTCTATTCCTTTGATGACATTGCAATCGTGCCCTCGCGTCGCACGCGAGACCCGCGTGACGTGTCGGTGAGCTGGACGATTGACGCCTACACCTTCGACATTCCCGTCATCGCCGCTCCCATGGACTCAGTGGTTTCGCCGGCGACCGCGATCGAGATGGGCAAACTCGGCGGACTTGGCGTGCTCGACCTCGAAGGCCTCTGGACTCGCTACGAGAACCCTGAGCCAGTGCTCGAAGAAATTCGCCGCCTCCCCGCCGACCAGGCGACCGCTCGAATGCAACAGTTGTACTCCGAGCCGATCAAGCCCGAGCTTGTGACTCAACGGCTCGCCGAGATCCGCGAAGCCGGAGTGCCCGTCGCAGGCGCGCTCAGCCCGCAGCGTACGAAAGAACTCCACCAGACTGTACTCGATGCTGGGGTCGACCTCTTCGTCATCCGCGGCACGACGGTCAGCGCTGAGCACGTCTCCAAGGCCAGCGAACCCCTCAACCTCAAAGAGTTCATCTATGAACTTGACGTACCCGTAATTGTCGGAGGCGCCGCCACCTACACGGCAGCGCTGCACCTCATGCGCACGGGTGCCGCGGGCGTGCTCGTTGGCTTTGGCGGAGGAGCGTCAAGCACCACACGCAGCGCTCTCGGCATTCACGCCCCGATGGCAACAGCAGTTGCTGATGTTGCTGGCGCTCGTCGCGACTATATGGACGAATCTGGTGGCCGCTATGCTCATGTAATCGCCGATGGCGGTCTCGGCACGAGTGGTGACATTGTGAAAGCAATCTCCGTTGGTGCGGATGCCGTAATGCTCGGTAGCGCTCTTGCCCGCGCAACCGAAGCTCCCGGCGGAGGCTGGCACTGGGGACAAGAAGCGCACCACTCTGAGCTTCCCCGTGGCAACCGTGTCGAGGTTGGGCAACTTGCTCCGCTCGCCGAGATTCTCAACGGACCCTCGTCGCACGCGAACGGCCAGTCGAATCTCATCGGTGCGCTGCGTCGCTCGATGGCGACAACCGGTTACTCCGACCTGAAAGAGTTCCAACGGGTCGACGTCGTCGTCGCTCCCTACAACACGCTGTAACTGACTGGCAGGGCCGCTCTCCGGAAGAGCAGCTCTCAGGGGGGCAGTTCACAGGCAGAGATCAGCCGAACGCTGGAGGATTTGTCCATGGCTAAGCCCCGATCGATATCCCAGACAGCAGCGTTGAGCGCCGAACAGCGTGTCGGCGCTATCGCGGCCCTGCGTGACACCGAACTCGACATTCTCGTGATCGGCGGCGGCATCGTCGGCACGGGCAGTGCTTTGGATGCTGCAACGCGTGGCCTGAACGTCGGCATGGTTGAGGCGCGTGACTGGGCTTCGGGCACGTCGAGCCGGTCATCCAAATTGGTGCATGGCGGCATCCGCTACTTGGAGCAGCTTGATTTTCGCCTAGTGCGCGAAGCACTCAAGGAGCGCGGGCTGCTCTTGCAGCGCATTGCGCCCCACCTGGTGCGGCCTGTTCGTTTTCTTTACCCGGTGACGAAACCAATTTTCGAACGGCTATATATCGGTGCGGGAATGTTGTTGTACGATCTCCTCAGCTATTCGGGTGGGCGGCCTCCCGGGGTGCCCCATCACCGTCACCTGACCCGCGGACAGATGTTGCGAGCCGCGCCGAGTTTGCGCGCTGACGCTTTTCGCGGCGGCCTCACCTACTACGACGCTCAGGTAGACGACGCGCGATACGTGTCGACTCTTGCGCGCACCGCGAGCTTCTATGGTGCCCATGTGGCAAGCCGGGTTCGGGTCGAAGACTTCGTGAAAGTCGGTGAGCGGGTCGTCGGCGTGATGGCCCACGATCTCGAGACGGGCGAGCGCTTCGAAATCCGCGCCAAGCAGGTCGTGAATGCGACCGGGGTGTGGACGGATGACACTCAGGCGATGGTTGGCGAACGCGGACAATTCAGGGTGCGGGCGTCGAAGGGTGTGCATCTAGTGGTGCCTCGCGATCGCTTCCAGTCGAAGCTTGGCTTGCTATTGCGCACCGAGAAGAGCGTGCTGTTTGTAATCCCGTGGGGTCGACACTGGCTCATTGGCACGACAGACACCGACTGGGAACTCGACAAGGCACACCCCGCTGCTACCGCAGCAGACATCGACTATTTGCTTGACTGCGTCAACAAAGTACTGGCTGTTCCGCTTACCCGCGACGACGTTGAGGGTGTATTCGCCGGGCTGCGTCCGCTGCTTGCGGGGGAGTCTGACCTCACCTCCAAGCTCAGTCGCGAACACATCGTCACCCACAGCGTGCCCGGTTTGGTTGTCGTCGCCGGTGGTAAGTGGACGACCTACCGCATCATGGCGAAGGATGCGGTGGATGCCGCGGTCGATGCTCTTGACGGCAAAGTCTCGCCGAGCATCACCGAAGATGTCGCACTCCTCGGAGCAGAGGGATACCGGGTCGCGTGGAACAAGCGTGCAACGCTCGCCCGCACTTTTGGCCTCCACCGGACTCGGGTCGAACACCTGCTCAACCGCTACGGTGTGCTCGCTTCTGAAGTGCTCGAACTCGTTCGCGGCAATCCAGAACTTGCTGAGGCTCTGCCAGGCGCCGATGACTATATTGCGGCCGAAGTCGTCTATGCGGCTAGCCACGAAGGCGCCTTGCACCTTGACGATGTTTTGGCCCGCCGCACTCGTATATCGATTGAGGCATGGGACCGTGGCGTCTCAGCCGCGCCTGTCGCAGCAGAGCTTATGGCCGAGGTTTTGGGCTGGGATAAGGCACGCGCTGCCACCGAAGTTGAGCGCTATCTTCAGCGGGTCGAAGCCGAGATCGCTAGCCAGAAGCAACCCGACGATGAGTCGGCTGACAGGGTTCGTCTCGCAGCACCAGATATCGTTATCGAGTGAGTACGACGGTTTCTTCGCCAGTGGCGCCAGCAGCGTCAGCAACGCCGGCAACAATGTGGCAGATCGCACGACGACCACGCTGGATCGGTGCCCTCATCTTGGCGCTCGCTATCGCCTCGAGCTTCGCTGCTCTCGGTCAGTGGCAGCTGAGCCGCAGCCTTGAAGGCGGCGAGATCACCGAGCAGCAGAGTGAAACAGTTGTCGCGCTCGATTCGGTTGCGACCGCACAGGAGCCTCTCGCCTCGGTGACCACCGGACAATCGGTGAGCTTCACCGCCGAACTCGTTCCCGGCGACTATGTCGTGCTCGCAGAACGCCGCAACACTGCCGGGATGGGCTACTGGGTTGTCGGCCACGGGCAGGAACCCAGCGGGGCAAGCATCGCTATTGCACTCGGGTGGGCTTCGTCGACGGATGCTGCGGCATCCGCTATTGCTCAGCTTGAAGCCTCGCCACCAGCCTCGCCACCAGCCTCGTCCTTCTCTGGTCGTCTGCTGCCGACCGAGTCACCGCAAGTGTCCGATTTCGAATCGGGAGTCCGCAGCGCCCTCGCGGTCTCGGAGCTTGTGAACCTGTGGCAAGAAGTGCCTGCAGGAACCTATGGGGGTTACGTCGTAAGCTTCGACCCGCCAGCGGGCCTCGAAGCGATCGATTCGCCGCCGCCAATTACGGAAGTTTCGCTCAATCTGCTCAACGTTTTTTATGCGGTCGAGTGGGTTGTTTTCGCTGGCTTCGCCGTCTTCCTCTGGTACCGCCTTGTGCGGGATGTGTGGGAAGAGGAGCGCGAAGGTGTGGAGCCTAACGCGGCCGTAGACTAGAGCCATGGCTCTCGGTCCCCGGATTTCTGATTTCCCGCGCATTCGTCGCACTCTCTCGTTCTACAAGGTCTCGTCGATCATCACCGGCAGCTTCTTGCTCGTGCTCGTGCTCATGATGGTGTTCCGTTATGGGCTCGGTGGCGACATTGAGCTGAACGGCCCGGACGCTTTTCTGGCATTGCAGCACAAAGATCTAATCCAGGGCATCAACGTTTCGACGATCATCCTGATCGTGCACGGCTGGCTTTATGTCTTCTACGTCGCGGCCGACTTTGTGCTCTGGCGCTTGACGCGCTTCTCATTCTTACGGTTCTTGTACATCGCCCTCGGCGGTGTCATCCCGTTGCTGTCGTTCTTCTTGGAGCGTCAGGTTCCTCGTTTTGTTGAAGCGAAACTTGCCCGTATTGAATCCGCTGCAGCCGTGAAAGCGGCGGGCGCCGACTCCGCAAAGGCTTCCGCATGACCGATTCCTCGGCCTCGGCCACTTCCGCAGACACGAACGCTCGTCCCGTTCTCGTCGTCGACTTTGGCGCTCAGTACGCGCAGCTCATCGCGCGTCGCGTGCGTGAAGCAAACGTGTACAGCGAGATCGTTCCTCACACCATCACCGCTGAAGAGATCGCCGCGAAGAACCCGGTTGGCATTGTGCTGAGTGGTGGCCCGTCGAGTGTCTACGAGCCTGGCTCGCCCGACCTCGACCCCGGCATCCTTCAATTGGGTGTCCCGGTCTTCGGCATTTGCTACGGCTTTCAGGTGATGGCACGTCAGCTCGGAGGCACTGTCTCAAAGACGGGGCTGCGCGAGTATGGCGCGACCGACATGACTGTGCAGGGTGACGGTGGATCGCTGCTCGGTGAGCAGCCGAACAAGCAGACGGTGTGGATGAGTCACGGCGATGCTGTCACCGAAGCCCCCGAGGGTTTTGTTGTTCTGGCGAGCAGTGAGGCAACGCCGGTCGCTGCGTTTGCCAGCACTGAGCGCGGACTTTACGGTGTGCAGTGGCACCCCGAAGTGAAGCACTCCGAGTTCGGCCAGACCGTTCTCGAGAACTTCTTGCACGATGCTGCAGGCATCCCGGCCGACTGGAACAGCGGCAACGTTATTACTGAACAGGTTGCCCGCATTCGCGAGCAGGTTGGTTCGGCTCGTGTGATCTGCGGTCTTTCTGGCGGAGTCGACTCCGCCGTTGCTGCTGCGATCGTGCACAAAGCTGTTGGCGACCAACTCGTCTGCATTTTTGTTGACCATGGTCTGTTGCGTCAGGATGAACGCCGCCAGGTTGAAGAAGATTACGTGGCTTCGACAGGTGTTCGTCTTGTCACCGTCGATGCCGTTGACCAGTTCATGGATGCTCTCGCCGGAGTCACTGACCCTGAAACGAAGCGCAAGATCATCGGCCGCGAGTTCATCCGCAGCTTCGAGAACGCCGCTGAGGCCCTCGTGCTCGAAACTCAGGGCAGCGAAGACACCGTGAAGTTCCTCGTTCAAGGCACCCTGTACCCGGATGTTGTCGAAAGTGGCGGAGGAACTGGCACCGCCAACATCAAGAGCCACCACAACGTTGGCGGACTCCCCGAAGACTTGCAGTTCGCTCTCGTCGAGCCGCTGCGCACCCTGTTCAAGGACGAAGTGCGTGCGATTGGCCGCGAGCTTGGGCTTCCCGAAGTTATCGTCGGCCGCCAGCCGTTCCCTGGGCCAGGTCTCGGCATCCGCATTATCGGTGAAGTAACCCACGATCGTCTCGAACTGTTGCGCAAGGCGGATGCGATTGCTCGCGCCGAGCTGACCGCTGCGGGTCTCGATGGCACGATTTGGCAGTGCCCTGTAGTGCTCCTCGCCGACGTGCGTTCGGTTGGTGTGCAGGGCGATGGCCGCACCTACGGTCACCCGATCGTGTTGCGCCCCGTCTCCTCTGAGGATGCGATGACGGCCGACTGGACTCGTTTGCCGTATGACGTGCTCGCCAAGATCTCGAACCGCATCACCAATGAGGTGGATGGCGTGAACCGCGTCGTGCTCGACGTCACGTCGAAGCCGCCGGGAACTATCGAGTGGGAATAACGTCTTAACGAGAAAGCCCCCGCCGCTCGGCTACTGCCGGAGCGACGGGGGCTTTCTCGTTTGTAGCGCGGGGCTAGTTAGTCGCGCAGGATGGAGAAGAAGCGCAGCATCTCGAGGTACAGCCAGACAACCGTGACCATGATGCCGAATGTACCCTTCCACCCGAACGCGCGGGGTGCGCCGTTGGCAACACCTCTCTGGATCAAGTCGAAGTCGAGCACGAGTGAGTACGCGGCCATGATGACTACGAGCACACCGAGAACAGCGCCAAAGGGGATGCCGAGGAATGGAATTTCGGCGCTGCGGAGACCGAAGGCGTCGTCACTGCCGCCGAAGATCATGAGTCCAACGTTGACGAGGGAGAAGACCGCGTAGCCGACCATCGCGATCAGAAAGACCTTGGTGGCTTTCTTCGACGCACGGATCTTGCCGCTTGCGAAGAGTGCGAGAGTGACACCGACGACGACGATCGTCGCGATAACTGCTTGCGTGACAACGCCGCCATAGGCGTTCTCAAAGAACCGTGAGATGCCGCCGACGAAGACACCCTCCACGGCCGAGTACGCCAAGACAAGTGCACCAGACGGCTGCTTCTTGAAGATGTTGACGAGGGCGAGAACGAAACCGATGATGCCGGCGCCGATCCAGAGGAACGGCATTGACGGGGCGATTACCCAGCTGATCGCTGCGCCGACGAGCAGCAGCGCGAAAGCTCCTACGGTCTTGGCGATGGTGTCTTCGACCGTCATGACGTCGCCCGATGCGGGAGTCGACTCACGGCTGTACATGTCGTTGAGCTGCTGGTTCGAGACCTGGTTCGCTACGGCGATTCCACCGCGCGAGCTAAACGCAGCATCGCGGGAGAAAGCGGGGTTATTGAGTGCCATGATTCCTCTGTTTGGTGTAGCGCCACACGTTAATGGCGCACGTCAAAACTACCGGAGTCTGCTGAGAAAAGCCGCATTTTAGCGCCGGGATGCTGCGCTGTGAGCGATCGCCCGTGCAAGCCAGGCGGCCGCCACCAATACAACCGTTGAGATGGCGAGCGCTTCGGGCATCGCGGAGTACTCCTGAAAGAACCGCGGAAGGATTATTCCGTTGGCGATTGGCAACGCGAGCGCGAGATAGGAGATTAGTGGTCGGTGGCGCACGATCAACCAGGCGAGCAGCGGAATAGTCAGGGTCCACATCGACATGGGGCCGGTGAGCATGATCCAGATCTGGCTAATGGTGGGCAGTATCACGATCATCCGGCGCCAACCTCGGGCGGGCATGATCGACCATCCCACTGCTGTCGCTGTGGTGCCGATGAGCAAAATGATCAGCGTGTAGTTGTTGGCGCCTTGAAGGTGCACCGCCCCGGCGATGATCAGCAGAAGGCCAGCAAAGTAGCGGTCGTTGTAGCGACCCCACTTCAGCGGGAGTCGTCGCGCCGGCTCCCAGCGGCGCGCGCGCAGCGTTGTACTAGCGACCATCGGTGAGGAGGGAGTAGAGAACGATGCCCCAGACGACAAGCCAGACGTAGCCAAGAACTGTCGCGATTCGAGCCATGAGCAGCCCGCGCTCGCCTGTCTCTTTGATCTGTTGGATTGCTACGTGGCCGAAGATCAGCGCGGGAGCCCCAGTGATCGCAGCCAACGCAATGGCGATGATCGCCACTGGATTCGTGCGAGGGGCCACCAGCGGCGCAGGGCGCGTAGCATCCGCCGAGGTGGGTTCACCGCAATAGACACAGAACTTCCACTCCGGCCGCACTGGGGCCGCGCACGACGCGCATTCGGACATACCTAAATATTAGTCGCAGCCGCACTTCGGCATATTCTTTATGTGATGAGCACCACCACTAGCCCACTTGTGATCGGGCATCGCGGAGCCAGCGGCTACCGCCCAGAACACACTAGGGCTGCCTACAATCTCGCCTTCACCCTCGGGGCGGATGCCGTAGAACCCGACATTGTCGCGACTCGTGACGGTGTGCTTGTGCTGCGGCACGAGAACGAAATTTCGGGCACTACCAACGTCGCCGATCACCCAGAATTTGCGGATCGTCGAACGTCAAAGACGATCGACGGCACCGTGATGACGGGGTGGTTCACCGAAGATTTCACGTGGGCTGAACTGGCGACGTTGCGCGCTCGTGAACGACTGCCGGAAGTGCGCCGCGACAACGTTGCGTTCAACGACAGCGAACCGATTTTGCGGCTGAGCGATCTGCTGGAGCTCGTCGACCAGCACCCTGAAGCGCAGCGACGGCAGCTCCAAGTTGTGGCGGAGATCAAGCATGCGAGTTACTTCGAGTCGATCGGTTTGCCGCTCGACGAGCTCTTCGCCACAGAGGTAAGCGGCTGGGCGACTGCCGACAACCTCATCATCGAATCGTTTGAACAGAGTGTCTTGCATCGCATCCGGGATCGCGGCATTCCCGGCAAGTTGGTGTTCTTGCTCGAAAGCCGCGGGGCACCTTCGGATTTGGTTGTCCGTTTCGGTGCGCAGGCGCGTAACTATGCGGAACATCTAACCGAGGATGGGCTCGCCCAGCTTGCGCTCGAAGTCGACGGAATCAGTGTCGACAAGAAGATGCTCATGGTCAAAGACCTACCGGGAAATCTCACGGGAACCAACGATCTGGTGCCCAGAGCCCACGCAGCAGGGCTGTTGGTGTTCTGTTGGACGCTGCGAGCTGAGAACCGTTTCTTGCCCAAGAACTTGCGTTCGAGCAAACAGCCCGAGCAATTCGGCGATTGGCTCGGCGAGTTTCGCACGCTCATGGATTCCGGACTCGACGGGGTATTCACCGACCAACCCGACCTCGCCGTCACCGCACGCGGGTAGAGTCGAGAGGCAATGACCACAGTTTTTGACCCTTCTGACCCTGGCCGCTCTGCCGACGGTGATTCCGTTCGCGACCCCCTACTCGACGGGCTGAACCCTCGCCAACGTGAGGCAGTGGAATATCGGGGGCCTTCGCTGCTGATTGTGGCCGGTGCAGGTTCGGGCAAGACAAGCGTTCTGACTCGTCGTATCGCCGGCCTGCTGCGTTCACGGGAGGCCTGGCCGAGCCAGATCCTGGCTATCACCTTCACCAACAAGGCCGCAGCCGAGATGCGCGAACGTGTTGGCGCCATTGTGGGCAACACTGCCGAGGGCATGTGGATCTCGACGTTCCATTCCGCGTGCGTGCGCATTCTTCGTCGCGAAGCAGAAGCGTTCGGCTTCTCTAAGAACTTCACCATCTACGACTCCGCCGACAGCAAAGCGCTGCTCAAGCGAATCCTCAAAGAGCTCGACGCTGACATGTACGGGTTGACCGTCAGCAAGGCTGCAAACCGCATTTCGCAACTCAAGAACGAGCTAACCGACGTAGACGGTTTTGCTCGGGATGCCAATCTCAGCGACCCGGCGGAGAAGAAGTTCCTTGAAGTCTTCCGTCGCTACACACGCGGACTCAGCGACGCCAACGCCTTCGACTTTGACGACCTCATCGGCCAAACGGTGTACCTGTTCCGTGCCTTCCCGCAGATCGCGGCCACCTATCAGCGCCGCTTCAAGCACATCCTCGTCGATGAGTATCAAGACACCAACCACGCCCAATACTCCCTGATTCGTGAGCTGACGAGGCCGCCGGCTCCCGAGCAGTTCACGTCGGCGCAGGGCATGCTCGTGCAAGACAACAACACAGAGGCAGAAGCCGCGTCGCTGACCGTTGTTGGTGACAGCGACCAGTCCATTTATGCGTTCCGCGGAGCCGACATCCGCAACATTGTTGAATTCGAACGAGACTTTCCCCGCTCAACAGTGATTCTGCTCGAACAGAATTACCGGTCGACTCAGACGATTTTGGATGCCGCCAACGCGGTGATCTCGAACAACTTTGATCGCAAAGACAAGAAACTCTTCACGACGATCGGCGTTGGCGACAAGATTGTGGGCTTCACCGGCTATTCGGGCCACGACGAAGCGCAGTTTATTGCGGATGAGATTCAGAAGCTTCACGACGAGGGCGTCGCCTATAAAGATGTTGCGGTCTTCTATCGCACCAACTCGCAGACCCGTGCGCTTGAAGAGATCTTCATTCGCGCGGCCCTCCCGTATCGGGTGCTTGGCGGAACAAAGTTCTACGAGCGCGCAGAAATTAAAGATGCCTTCGGCTACCTGATTGCGGTCGCTAACCCGGCGGATCCGCTGGCGCTGCGTCGAATCATGAACACCCCCAAGCGCGGCATCGGCCCCGCAACGGAGTCAGCGCTGCAGGCGTGGGCGGATGACCGTGGCGTGACCCTGCGCGACGCGATGCGCAACGCAGTCGAGCTGGGTCTCGGTCCCAAGGTCACGAAGGCAATTGTTGATCTTGCTCGCTTGCTTGATGAAGTGATGGCGAAGGTGGAGACCGCTAAGCCCGCTGAGATCTTGAGCGAGCTGTTGGAGCGCTCGGGCTACGTGCGCACGTTGCGCGCGTCGCTAGACCCGCAGGATGAGGCTCGCGCCGAAAACGTTGATGAACTCATTGCCGTAACCAAGGAGTTCGGCAAGAACAATCCCGACGGCACCCTTCTCGATTTCCTCACCGAGGTATCTCTCGTAGCGGCGGCCGATGATTTGGATGACTCGAGCGGCACCGTTTCGCTGATGACGCTGCACACGGCGAAGGGCCTCGAATACGATTCGGTGTTCGTGACCGGTGTTGAAGAAGATCTGCTCCCACACCGTATGTCGGCAAATGAGCCCGGCGGGCCCGCCGAAGAGCGTCGACTTTTCTATGTGGGAATCACGCGTGCCCGCAAACGGCTCTTCCTCTCCTTGGCGATGACTCGTGCCCAATTTGGCGAGGTCAACGTGGCGATGCCGAGCCGTTTTCTCCAAGAAATTCCGGCAGATCTCATCGAGTGGAAGCAGTCTCCGGGCATGTCTAATTCGCGGAGCGGCTCGCAGTCTCGTTCGCTCAATGCGCGCCGTGGTAGTGGCAATGGTGGCGGCGGCTCGTGGGCTGGTTCGCTGCGCGAAGCAGCCTCAGGCGGTCTACCTCCTGCTCCACCGCGCGCAAAGACCGAATGGGCCAATGCGATCACGGCCACAGTTCGCGACAATGGTGATCTGACTCTGGCGGCGGGCGACCGCATCCGTCACACTGACTTTGGTGATGGCACCGTGAATCAGGTGACCGGCAACGGCCCCAAGAGCATCGCCGACGTTCAATTCGATACCGCCGGACGGAAGCGTCTGCTGATCAAGATTGCTCCCATTGAGAAACTTTGATTCTGAAAGCCACGATAGGTCGGGCAGAATGGCGCACGGAGAAGTGCGGCTCGTTGTTCCGCACGTTCGTCCGCTCGACACCGATGATGAGCTGGCCGCAGCGCTCGTGCAGGTGCGGGTAGACCTCAAACTACCCACTGCGTTCAGTGCTGAGGTTGAGGAAGCCGCTGACGC
This sequence comes from Rhodoglobus aureus, assembly GCF_039527955.1. Classification (NCBI taxonomy): domain Bacteria; kingdom Bacillati; phylum Actinomycetota; class Actinomycetes; order Micrococcales; family Microbacteriaceae; genus Rhodoglobus; species Rhodoglobus aureus. Next base: position 106,548 of record NZ_BAAAKW010000008.1, read on the forward strand.
TGCGGTCGCGGCCTATGAGCCACCCGAGCTTGATCTCACTGATATTCCGTTTTCTACAATCGACCCTGTGGGAGCGACCGACCTCGACCAGGCTCTCTATTTGGAGCGAACCGGCGAGACACTGCGCGTGATGTACGCGATTGCCGAAGTCCCTGCATTCGTGTGGCCAGGTTCAGCCGTCGACGCTGAAGCTCGCAAACGTGGGCAGACGCTGTATGCGCCCGACGGTCGAGTTCCGCTCCACCCCACTGTGATCAGCGAAGATGCCGCATCATTGCTCGCCGGTGCCACTCGACCAGCCTTCGTGTGGACCTTTGACTTGGATGCTACGGGTGCGGTCACCGCGACGACTCTCGTGCGTGCCCAAGTGCGCAACCGTCGCCAGTATGACTACGTCGAAGTGCAGGATCTGCTCGATAAAGAGCTGGCCGACGAGTCGCTGTCGTTGCTGCCCGAATTTGGCCGTCTCCGTGCCGAGTTGGAGCGCCAGCGGGGAGGCGCAAGTCTCAATCGCCCCGACGAAGAAGTGGTGCTCGTCGACGGCACCTACGTGCTCGAGCGTCGTAGCCCGCTGCCGGTTGAGCAGTACAACGCGCACGTGTCGCTCATGACGGGCATGGAGGCCGCGCGCATCATGCTTGAGGGCAATGTGGGCATCCTGCGTACGATGCCTGCGCCCGATCCTGAGACGCTGGCCGACTTTCGACGCCAGGTTGCGAGTCTTGGATGCCCGTGGCCCGAGAACCAGAACTATGGCGAGTATTTGCGTGCCCTCGACCACAGTGACCCCCGCGCTCTCGCTGCGATTCACGCCGCCACGTCACTGTTCAGGGGCGCCGGGTACACCGTGTTCGACGGTGAGCATCCTGACGAAACCATTCAGGCTGCCGTTGCTGCTCCCTACGCTCACGCAACCGCGCCGTTGCGCCGCCTCGTCGATCGTTTTGTGCTCGTCGCGTGCGAGGCCATTATCTCGGGCCGCGGAGTGCCGAAGTGGGTGCGCGAAGCACTGCCCGAGCTTCCCAAGATCATGGCGCGCACCGGCTCGGTTGCCTCGCAACTGGAACGCGCCTCGGTCAATGCGATCGAGGCCGCACTGTTGAGCGCGCGAGTGGGAGACGAGTTTGACGCAACTGTCGTTTCGGAGCGCGCTGATGGTGGCGTCATCCAGATCGCCGACCCGGTGATCACTGCCCGCATTGAGGGCAAGGTCACGGCCGGCTCGAGCGTGCGAGCGCGGCTCGTGGCCGCTGAGATTGCAACTGGAACTGTGGAGTTCGTTCTCGCCTAGTTGTCCGTGAGAGTTCGCCGAGGCTTGCGAAACGCAGCGAGGTACCGGTGCTGCGCCGCAAACCGCACCCACCGGGGCAGCCGTGGGTAGACGGCACGCGTGACACGTATGATCCGGTCGAACCGTTTCTGGTTGTGGGAGAGCCCGTAGGCGGCGCGCAGTTCTTCGCTGAGCAATCCTGCTGTCAGTACGCGCACGAGCGGCATCGCTGGTCGTAACCACCACGGTCCGCCGGTTGGATGCAACAGCTGCTGGGCAACCCGTTGGCTCGCGTCAGTGACGCTCAACCCGGCCACGCTCTCGTTCCAGTAGCGGCCAAACGCCGCCCGATCCTCCGGCCACAGCGCGCGGGGAACGCCCAGCGCCGTCGCAATCACTGCGTAATCGGCGAGCAGCGTTTCGGCATCCACCTCTCGCAGCGGCCCGAACACGAGTTCGCGCACACGCATCGCGGTGTCATAGAGAGTCGCCGCGACCCACAACTGAAGATGCGCGTCGCGAGCGTCATAAGCGTCTGAGTGAACAGGCCGATGGGCCGCGCCCACGCGCCGCGCGACCTCTGCCGCCTCGGCCGGAGTGCCGTACACCGTCACGTACAAGTAGGTGAGGGTGCCGTTGAGGCGATCCAAGGGGCGCCGCGCAAAGTCGCTGTGCTCAGCCACTGCCAGCCCAACAGCAGGGTGCGCAATCTGTAACAGAATGGCCGCGCCGCCGCCAGCCAACAGGGCGACGTCGGCAGAGACATCCGCGATTCTGAGGGGGCTGGGGTTGGTCACTTGGCCAGTTTAGGAGCCACCAAGCACAAGATTCGCCGATCTTTCGTCGTCTGCAGCCCGCTATCGGAAAACACTCAACGTTAGGCACGGTAAGCTTTTCCACTGGCGTGCATCTCTAGGGGCCGACCAATTTGGTACCGTTTCGCCGCCTTCCCCACTCACCATTACGCGCGGATTGGAATGAGCAGCGTGGATCTATTTGAGTACCAGGCCAGGGACGTATTTGAGTCCTATGGCGTACCAGTACTTGCCGGCCTGATTGCCGACACACCAGAAGAAGCCAAAGCAGCAGCCGAGAAAATCGGTGGAACCGTTGTTGTTAAGGCTCAAGTCAAGTCCGGCGGACGCGGCAAAGCGGGTGGTGTCAAGGTTGTTCACAACGCCGACGACGCTTACGCCGCAGCCGAGCAGATCCTCGGCCTCGACATCAACGGCCACACGGTCAAGCGAGTAATGATTGCTGCCGGCGCTCGCATCGCGCAAGAGTTCTACTTCTCCGTGCTGCTCGACCGAGCTAACCGCTCGTACCTTTCGCTGTGCAGCGTTGAAGGTGGAGTCGAGATCGAGGTTCTTGCTGTTGAGCGCCCCGAAGCTCTCGCCAAGATCGAGATCAACCCGATGACGGGTATCGATCTCGCCAAGGCAACCGAGATCGCTAAGGCTGCCAAGTTCCCGGCAGAGCTCGTCGACAAGGTTGCTCCTGTCTTCGTGAAGCTCTATGAGGTGTACAAGGGCGAAGACGCAACCCTCGTTGAGGTCAACCCCCTCGTTCTCACCGAAGATGGTCAGATTCTGGCTCTCGACGGCAAAGTGTCGCTTGACGAGAACGCTGACTTCCGTCACCCCAAGCACGCCGCACTCGAAGATGCTGACGCTGCTGACCCCCTCGAGGCGAAAGCTAAGGCCAATGGCCTCAACTACGTCAAGCTCGATGGTGAAGTGGGTGTCATCGGCAACGGTGCTGGCCTCGTCATGTCGACGCTGGATGTTGTGGCGTACGCGGGCGAAAATCACGGCAACGTGAAGCCCGCCAACTTCCTCGACATCGGTGGCGGAGCATCAGCCGAGGTTATGGCCGCCGGTCTCGACGTCATTCTCAATGACCCACAGGTCAAGAGCGTATTCGTGAACGTCTTCGGTGGAATCACCGCGTGTGACGCTGTCGCTAAGGGAATTGTGGGCGCGCTCGCAGAACTCGGCAGTGCAGCCAACAAGCCACTTGTTGTCCGTCTCGACGGCAACAAGGTCGAGGAGGGTCGCGCGATTCTTGCTGAAGCGAACCACCTTCTCGTGACGCTAGCCGCATCTATGGACGAGGGCGCCGCTAAGGCCGCCGAACTCGCCAACGCCGCGAAGTAAGGAACCGAGCATGTCAATTTTCCTCAACAAGGATTCCAAAGTCATCGTCCAGGGCATCACTGGCGGTGAGGGCACCAAGCACACCGCCCTCATGCTCGCTGCTGGCACCCAGGTCGTTGGCGGCGTCAACGCACGCAAGGCCGGCACCACTGTCGTCCACGGCGACGTTGAGCTGCCCGTATTCGGCACTGTTGCTGAAGCAATGGAGAAGACGGGGGCGGATGTTTCGATCGCTTTTGTTCCTCCGGCCTTCACCAAGGATGCCGTTATCGAAGCTATCGACGCTGAGATGCCGCTGCTCGTCATCATCACCGAGGGTGTTCCCGTCGGCGACTCTGCCGAGTTCTGGGCTTACGCGCAGCAGAAGGGCAACAAGACCCGCATCATCGGGCCGAACTGTCCCGGAATCATCACGCCCGGTGAAGCACTCGTCGGCATCACGCCCGCGAACATCACCGGCAAGGGCCCGATCGGCCTCGTCTCCAAGTCGGGCACGCTCACGTACCAAATGATGTACGAACTGCGTGACCTCGGATTCTCGACCGCAATCGGCATCGGTGGTGACCCCATCATCGGCACGACGCACATCGACGCTCTTGAAGCGTTCGAGGCTGACCCCGAGACCAAGGCAATCGTCATGATCGGTGAAATTGGTGGAGATGCTGAAGAGCGTGCCGCTGACTACATCAAGGCTCACGTAACGAAGCCCGTTGTTGGTTACGTTGCTGGCTTCACGGCTCCCGAGGGTAAGACCATGGGGCACGCCGGTGCGATCGTTTCCGGTTCTGCCGGTACCGCTCAGGCTAAGAAGGAAGCTCTTGAAGCTGCTGGTGTGAAGGTCGGCAAGACGCCGTCTGAAGCCGCCAAGCTCATGCGCGAAATTCTCGCCACGCTCTAATCTGCGAAGACTGTTCGCGAGAGTAACTCGCTAGACAGAAGCGAACAAAAATGGAACCCAATACAGCAGGTACGACATTAANGCGTGTCCCCCAAAGAGCGGACAATCTGTCACGTTTTGGTAACGAGGCATTTGGGGCACCCCCTGTAGAGGGGTAGAACGGCTCTATAGTGGCACGTGGTGAGTGCCCGACCACCAGCAAGCAGTTAGCAAGCTAGCAAGTTCAGATCAGTAATCCCATTCAACGAAGAATAGGAACATTCGTGAGCATTCGAAGAATTATCTCGGTTGTGGCGGCGACAACGCTCGTTGCAACCTCTCTGGTTACCGGTGCCGCACTCGGCGCCACAGCTGCACCAGCATCCATTGGTGGCGGCGGCCAAACTGAATTCACCCCTGGGCGCTACATCGTCACCATGGTGGATCAGGCTGCAGCTACCTACGACGGAGGAGTTCGCGGCTTTGACGCCACGACGCCACCCGACGGCGAGCAACTCAACCCTCGCCGACAAGTAGTGCAGGACTACACCGAATACTTGGAAAAGAAGCAAGAGGATGCCGCGGCATCCGTCGGTGCTGACATCGAGTACTCGTACACGCTTGCTACCAACGGCTTCGCCGCAGATCTCACGGCAGCACAGGCCGTAAAGCTCTCCGCGAACAAACTGGTTGCGTCGATCGTGCCCGACGAGTTGAAGAAGATCACGGCAGCCCAGCGCTCGACCGAGTTCCTCGGACTTGAAGGTGCAGACGGACTGTGGGCATCCATCGGCGGTGCAGAAACCGCGGGTGAAGGAATCGTTGTTGGCGTGCTCGACACCGGCTTCGCGCCAGAGAACCCGGCATTCGCTGGCAACCCTCTCGGTACGGCACCAGGTGCGGCCCCGTACCGCGACGGTGACTCCGTCGTGTTCGCTAAGGCTGACGGACAAACCTTCACTGGAGCGTGCATCGAGGGCGAGCAGTTCACCACCGACGATTGCACCACCAAAGTCATTAGCGCCCGCTACTTCGTTGCCGGCTTCGGCGCCGGAAACCTCGGCGACGCGAGCGTTGGCGAATATGTTTCCCCGCGAGACGGCGACGGGCACGGATCGCACACCGCGAGCACCGCAGCCGGAAACCTTGAAGTTGATGCAACTGTTGGCGGAAACCCGCTTGGGTACTTCTCCGGTGTAGCGCCCGCGGCCAAGATCGCCGCCTACAAGGTCTGCTGGAGTGGCCCCGACCCGGTCGCGACGACCGACGACGGCTGTGCATCCACCGACCTCCTGGCCGCAATCGACCAGGCTATCGCCGATGGCGTTGACGTGATCAACTACTCGATCGGAGGGGGAGCTGCCAGCAGCACCGTCTCGCCGACCGACCAGGCATTCTTGGGTGCTGCCGCCGCTGGTGTATTCGTTGCTGCTTCGGCAGGTAACGACGGCCCGGGTGCGACAACCCTCGACAATGCAGCACCGTGGATCACCACCGTCGCGGCAAGCACTATTCCCAACTACGAAGCCACCGTCACTCTCGGTGATGGCCAGGCCTTCGCTGGTGCCTCCATCACGGTAAACCTCGACCCTGCTGCTGAGCCGCTCACCGGTGCGCTCGTGAATGCTGCGGATGTCGCGCTCGCCGGCGCAGACAGCGCCAACCTGTGCTTGCCAGATACTCTCGATCCCGTTCTCGTTGAGGGCAAGGTCGTGGTCTGTGAGCGTGGAGCTATCGCCCGCGTCGACAAGTCAGCCGAGGTTGCTCGTGCTGGTGGTATCGGTGCGATCTTGGTGAACGTGACGCCGAGCTCAACTGACCTCGACACTCACGTGATCCCCACCGTGCACTTGGATGCTCGCTACCACGACCAGGTGCTCGCGTATGCGGCAACTGAGGGTGCAACGGTAACCTTCACCGCTGGGAACGAAACGGACTACCAGCCACCGACACCACAGGTTGCCGGCTTCTCGTCGCGCGGCCCCGTTGAGGCTGATGGCAGCGATATCGTCAAGCCAGACGTATCGGCACCCGGCGTGGGTATCCTCGCTGCCGGCGCTAATGCTGAAGGTGCAGAACCGACCTTCCAGCTGCTGTCAGGCACCTCGATGTCATCGCCTCACGTAGCCGGTCTCGCCGCGCTGTACCTCGGCGAACGACCCAACGCGACACCAGCCGAAATCAAGTCGGCGTTCATGACCACCGCCTACGACACGGTTGACGGTGACGGAAACCCCGTAACCGATCCGTTCACTCAGGGCGCTGGCCACATTGATCCGACCAAGTTCTTCGAACCTGGCCTGCTCTACCTGAACGGCATCGGCGACTGGCTGTCCTACATTGAGGGCGCCGGTTACGACGTGCTCGACCCCTCGGTCGAAGCAATCGACCCCAGCAATCTCAACTTGGCATCCATCGGGATCGGTTCGTTGACGGCTCCTGAGACGATCACTCGCACGGTCACCTCCACCCAAGCGGGCAGCTTCGAGGCATCCATCTCGATCCCCGGCATCTCCGCAACGGTGTCGCCCTCAACGCTGACCTTTGGCGCCGCAGGCGAGACTCAGAGCTTTGAAGTGACCTTCAGCCGAACGGATGCTCCGCTCGACCAGTTCACCACCGGAACGCTCGTCTGGACCAGCGGTGACACCGTCGCGCACAGCCCCATTGCTGTGCGACCTGTCACGATCGTTGCTCCAGAGTTGGCCAGCGGTACCGGAACTTATGGTGCTGTTGACGTGACAGTGACCCCGGGGGGAACGGGCGACATCCCCCTCGCGACGACGGGGCTCAGTGCAGGAATCTTCCACGAAGATCCCACGGGAACTGAAACGGATCACTCCGGTTCGGGCGTCAGCGGCGATGAGTTCACCTATGACGTGACGGTGCCAGAGGGCACGACGTATGCGCGATTCGATCTCGATTCGATCGATGACACTGCCGATCTCGACCTGATCGTGTACCTGCTCAACGATGCAGGAACACCAATCGCGGGATGGCAGTCGGCAACGGGTGATGCTGATGAGCGAGTGAACCTCGTTGACCCGACTCCCGGTGCCTACCTGGTTATCGCGTCGGTCTACGCGGCGAATCCTTCGACGGCGTTCGATGTGCGTACCTACGCGGTTGTGCCGGGAGGCGAGCCCATTGGGCTGAACCCCGCGGTGCTGCCTGGTGTGCAGGGCGAAGCAGTGACCTATACGGCATCGTGGGAGGGTCTTGCACCCTTCACCAGTTACCTTGGCCTCATCAGCTATGGCGACACCGGTGCAGTCACAGCGCTTGAGGTAGTTACTCAGGAAGATGTTTTGCCGGGAACCCCGGTGAACACCGTGCTGCCGTCAATCACTGGCAAGCCCATCGTTGGCAAGAAACTCACCGCAAACCCGGGGGAGTGGGATGTCGACGGGCTGAAGTTTAGCTACCAGTGGCAGGCCGATGGTACCGATATTGCGGGTGCTGACAAGCGCAAATACACGGTCACGAAGGCGGATGAGGGCAAGGCGATCACGGTCGTGGTCACCACCAGCACGAAGGACCTGCCGAGCGCAACCGCTGTTTCTGAGTCGGTGATGATCAACTACAGCTCGAGCGTGAGCCTGTCAGTGAGTCGTCACGTCGCTTTCTCGTGGAACACCGTCAGTGCGACGATTCGTGTCGCCACGAGTGCGGATGACGCTGCTACCGGAACCGTGGAGGTCACGGTTGACGGCAAGAAGGTCGACTCGGTCACTCTGGGAGAAGCAGACAATGGAAAGGTGACGGTGAAGCTGCCGAAACTCGAGCGCGGTCTGCACCACGTGAAGGCGCAGTTCACCCCGGCTGGCGACAATGTGACCGGCTCGACCAGTCGCAACGATTGGGTGTACATTGTCTTCTAGACGGTAGACACCGAAGTGCTACAGCAACGGCTAGTCGCTCCCACAAGCGGCTGGCCGTTGTTGGCGTTAACTGTCGAGCGTGGCCGTGGCTTCGGGTATTGAGGGCGGGTCGCTGTAGCCGAGCTCAGTCGTCGGCGGGGCGACGGACTACTGGCGGCGGCCAGGAGGTGTAGCCGAGCTCACGCGAAATATTGCGGGCGGTCTCTCGCAATACGTTCAGCACATTGTCTTCTGGTGGCCACTCGCTCGAGGGCAGCACCACGGCGACTGCCGCGATGACGCTGCCGTTTCGATCAGCGATGGGGGCCGCGATCGATGACTCCCCGAGCACGGCTTCGTCTTCTTCGGTCGCGATTCCGCGTTCAGCAATTTGGGCAAACTGCAGAATCAGTTTGGCGGGGTCGGTGATGGTGTCGCCGGTAAGGCTGCGCAGCGGCTTCTCGAACAGTTGGTCAGCGGCATCCGCGTTGTAGGTCAGCAAGATCTTGCCCATGGCCGAGGCGTGCACGGGTATCGATAGCCCTGTTTCTGGCATTTGTTCGCTGCCATCTGGCCGGTTGTTGTGATGGATGACGATCACTTCGTCAAAAAGTTCAGAGCCAAGGCGGGTGGCGAGCCCGGTTCGCCGCGAAAGTTCTTGGGTCCAGCGCATTGCTCGGGCGCGCACATCGAGGGTGTCGAGATAGACGTTGGAGAGTTTGAGCAGGGCGGGGCCGAGCATGTAGCGGTTGCCGCCGGGTTCTTTTGCGACGAGTCCGTGGGCTTTTAGCGACTTGACGATCCCATGGACTGTCGATGGAGGAAGGCCGAGCAGTCCCGCGAGCTCGGTGATGCCGAGGTGGCGCGCACCTTGAAGCGATGACAGCACTTGTGCTGCACGATCAATGGATTGGATCAAGGCGGTTCCTCATTCGTGGGCAGGGTTTCATTATGTCTGCATTGACTGTTTACTTTCGCACCCTCTCCACTTGACAAGATGATAGTGAACGTAGCATATTCGACATTATCGAATAACGTTCCGATAATGCCGAACGTTGGCGACACCCGGTCGCACATGCACAAACCAGTTCAAAGGAGAACTAATGGATGAGAACAAGCAGTGGCAGAAGCTGGCTGCAGAGTTCCTCGGAACCGCCTTCCTCGTATTCGTCGGTGTTGGCTCAGTGCCGGCAACCTTCATCCTGAACGGTGATGCACCGTTCACCATGGCTAGCCTCGGCATTATCGCCCTCGCGTTCGGCCTGATCGTCGTTGCGACGGTCTACGTCTTTGGGTACATCTCGGGAAACCACATCAACCCAGCAGTCACGCTCGGTCTCGCCGTCGCCGGCAAAATCCCCTGGCGCGAAGTTCCCGGCTACCTCGTTGCACAGATCCTCGGTGCCACGGCAGGAGCCTTCGCCATCGTCGGCGTGCTCGGTCAAGCCGCTGTCGAGGCAGGCTTGGGAGTCGCTGCTTTCAACCCCGACACGATCCCCGTCGGTCAAGCATTTTTCGCTGAGTTCGTTGGCACCTTCCTCCTCGTGTTCACCGTCTTTGGGGTTATCCACCGCAAGGCTGCCCCCGGATTTGCGGGACTCGCCATCGGTTTCGTCGTCTTCGCAGCGATCATTCCTGTCGGCCCCATTACTGGCGCATCCATCAACCCCGCTCGCACCACAGGCCCGATGATCGTTCAGCAAATCATGGGCGGCGAAGTTGCCTGGGAGCAGCTCTGGGTCTACCTCGGCGCTGAGCTCCTCGCCGGCGTTCTCGCAGCACTCGCATTCGGATTCATCTCCAAGACCAGCGCAGATAACACCACCCTCACCGAGGCACTCACGGAAGAGAAGGCTAACTAATGAAGAAACTCATCAACACCCCAGAGTCGGTACTCGCCGATGCACTCGCCGGCATCGACGCCGCGCACCCCGATCTCAAGGTCGACCACGTCAACCGCGTGATCTACCGCGCAGAACCGACCCGTGCCGGTAAGGTCGCTCTGATCTCCGGCGGTGGCTCGGGTCACGAACCGCTCCACGGCGGGTTCGTTGGTTTCGGGATGCTCGATGCCGCGTGTGCTGGCGAAGTCTTCACCTCTCCCACCCCCGACCAGATGCAGGAAGCCACCAAGGTTGCTGATTCTGGCGCCGGCGTGCTGCACATCGTCAAGAACTACACCGGCGACGTCATGAACTTCGAAATGGCGGCCGAGATGGCAGAGGCCGAAACCGGCGTCAAGGTTGCCTCGGTTGTCGTCAACGACGATGTGGCTGTGCAGGACTCGCTCTTCACAGCAGGACGCCGTGGGGTTGGCCTCACCGTATTTCTCGAAAAGATCGTTGGCGCAGCAGCAGAAGAGGGGCAAGATCTCGCCGCGGTCACCGCACTGGCACACCGCGTCAACGACTCCGGCCGCTCGATGGGCCTGGCTCTGACGAGCTGCACCGTTCCCGCAGCAGGAAAGCCCACCTTCGATCTGCCAGACGACATGATGGAAATCGGCGTTGGTATCCACGGAGAACCCGGTCGTCACCGCGAGAAGCTTGCGGATGCCGCATCCATCGCCAAACAACTGGTTGACCCGATCCTCTCCGACATGGATTTCACAGGCTCACCAGCCATTGTGATGCTCAACGGTATGGGTGGCACACCGCAGATTGAGTTGTACATCATGTACAACGAGGTCGCGAAACTGCTCGAAGCGGCCGGCATCACTGTTGCCCGCAACCTTGTCGGCGACTACATCACGAGCCTTGATATGGCCGGATGCTCAGTCACTATTCTCAAGGCTGATGAAGAAATGTTGAAACTATGGGATGCCCCGGTAAACACCGCCGGGCTCCGCTGGGGAGTCTAAGAACAATGTCTACAAGCACCATCTCTCTCGACCAACTGATCGCCTGGCTTTCGCGGTTTCGCGATCTCGTGACCGAGAAAAAGAGCTATTTGACTGAACTTGATTCGGCCATCGGCGACGCTGACCACGGTTCGAATATGACCCGCGGTATGGGCGCGGTTGTCGAGAAGATCGGTGCGGCACCCTCGACCGCCGTCGACGAACTCTTGAAGTCAGTGGGTATGACCCTCGTGACTTCCGTCGGCGGCGCAGCGGGCCCGCTTTACGGCACCCTCTTTTTGAGGATGGGGGTCAGCGCTGGGCCCGTGACCGAACTCGACGGTGCAGCCTTCGGGGCCGCACTGCGAGCCGGTCTCGATGGTGTTGTTGCTCGCGGCAAGGCTGAAGCCGGTGACAAGACAATGTTTGACGCTATTGATCCTGCGCTGGATGCCTGGGATGCTGCCGTCGCTGGCGGTAGTGATATTGCTGCTGCAGCATCCGCGGCTCTCGCAGCAGCTGAGAAGGGTCGCGATGCGACCGAGCCTCTCGTTGCCCGCAAGGGTCGCGCGAGCTACCTCGGTGAGCGCAGTGCTGGGCATATCGACCCCGGCGCGACCTCGAGCACTATGTTGTTCCAGGCGCTCGCCGACACCGTTACGAGCTGAGCGTGATCGGGATTGTTGTGGTGAGCCACAGCCCCGCCTTGGCGCGAGCCGCAGTGGATCTCTCCTTGGAGATGGTCGGGGAGAGCCCGCCGGCCATTGCGATTGCTGCCGGTGCTGGTGAAGGCGTGATCGGAACTGACGCGGTGAAGGTTGCCGAGGCGATCGATGAGGTCGCCAGTGGAGACGGCGTGCTTGTTTTCATGGATCTCGGCTCTGCCGTGCTGAGCGGCACGATGGCTACCGAGTTCATGACCACGAGGGACGAGGTCAGGCTCACAGATTCTCCCTTTGTTGAGGGGCTGATCGCCGCGGTCGTGCTGGCCAATGCCGGTGCGTCGCTCGACGAGGTTGATCGTGAGGCTCGAGCAGCGATGGGCGCCAAGCAGAGCCAGCTCGCTGGCCAGGGGGAAGCGCCTGCCGTCGAGCCTGCCGCCGCGTCAGTCGACAGCTCCAATTCCGATAGCTCTGCCGCCAGCTCGAACGCCGCAACCGCAGCACTCTTCGAGATCAGCGCAGAGGCACCACTCATCAATCCAGACGGTTTGCACTCGCGACCAGCGGCCGCAATCGTTCAAGCGCTCGCCAAGGTTGAGGCGAAGGTCACGATCACCGACGTCACGTCGGGCAAGGGGCCGGTGGCAGCGAACAGCTTGATCGGCATCATGTCGCTCGGCGCGACCAAGGATCATGTGGTGAAGTTCTCCGCGACAGGAGCTGCTGCTCAGGATGCGGTTGATCTGCTCGTGGCAATGGCTGCTGATGGCTTCGGCGAACTTGGGAGTTAGATACCCGCTGGCGCAGTAATTGCTCCCTGTCAGATCACTCTTTTGCGGTAGGCCGTCGCCGTGGCGGCTGAGAGTGGGGGTACGCTCACGTTCGACATGAATCGCCAGCTCACCCTCCTCTTCGCCGCCTTTGAGGCTCTCTTAGTGGTCGCTATCGGTATTGCGATACCGCTGGTTCCGCTTACGCTCTTGTGGGGCATCCATTACGGTCTTGCGATCGATTGGACAGTGTTCTGGCGTGCGGCTGTAGACATCTGGTTGGTCGGCCATGGCGTTGATATGACGGTGGTGTTGGATCCAACTGTCTCGAAGTCGCTTGGCTTCGCTGCGGCGAGCACACCCGTGACGATCACGATCGCGCTGCTCGGTTTTTCGCTGCTCACGGTGCTCTTGGGTGTTCGGGCCGGCCGCCGCGTCGCAGAGACAACCCACGCGCTGCTTGGCACCTTTGCGTCACTCGTCACGTTTGGGCTTGCGTCGCTGATTGTCACGCTTTCGGCGCAGCATCCGGTTGCGAATCCCTCGCTGTGGCAGGGCGCGCTCTTGCCGACGGTGGTGTTTGCGGTTGGCCTCCTCATTGGCAGCCAAGTGGTGAGCACGAAGAGTCGCGTTGTTGGCCCGGTTCGCCGGTGGGTTCTCGGATGGCCGTCTCACGTGCGCACAATCCTGGCGACGTCGCTGCGAGGCGGTGCAATCGCGGCTGCCGGATTGCTGACGATCGCGTCAATTGCCACGATGCTGGCGATTATCACGTCCTATGCCGAGATCATCAGTCTGTATGAAGCGCTGCACACTGAGGTGCTTGGCGGCGTTGCAGTAACCCTTGGGCAGCTCGCGCTGTTGCCCAACGTTGTTCTCTGGGCCACGTCCTGGTTGGTGGGTCCTGGCTTCGCCATTGGCGTGGGTTCCACGGTGTCACCGCTGGCTACGTCGTTGGGTCCGATTCCGGCGATTCCGGTGCTGGGCGCTCTGCCCATTGGCGACTTTGCGTTCGGTTATGTTGGGCTTCTTGCCCCGGTGGTTGTTGGATTCTTGGTGGCGGCGGTTCTTGGCCCGCGTATTGCTGGCGAATTGCGTCGTCGCGAGCTGGCGATCGTGGCTCTGGGTATAGGCGTGGCGGCGGCAGCGATCATCGGGTTGCTCGTGTGGGCTTCGGCGGGTTCTGCTGGACCGGGGCGCCTCAGTCATGTTGGTCCTCAGCCTTGGATAGTCACAGCGTGGGCCTTCGTGGAGTTCTCGGTCGCTGCTGGTCTCGGTTTGTTGACTTCTGCACGCCCAGAGCGGGCAGATGACGGGTTCACGCAGCGCTAGGCTGGGTGGGTGCTCACACTCGTTGTCTTGATCTCAGGGGGCGGGTCTAACCTCGCGGCCCTGCTCGAAGCGGCCGAAAGCGCCGATTTTCCGGCGCGCGTCCTCGCTGTTGGCGCCGACCGTGCCGCCGACGGCCTCGATCATGCCGAGCATTACGGCATCCCCACTTTCTCGGTTCCCATGTCCAGCTTCGCTAGTCGCGAGGAGTGGGGCGACGAGCTGCTTGAGCAAATCCAGCTGTGGAATGCCGACCTCGTGGTGCTGAGCGGTTTCATGAAATTGCTGCCGCCGCGGGTGGTCGAAGCGTTGTCCCCCAACATCATTAACACGCATCCGGCGTACCTCCCTGAATTCCCGGGTGCGCACGCGGTTCGGGATGCTCTCACCGCCGGTGCAACTCAGACGGGTGCCAGCGTTATCAAGGTCGACAACGGTGTCGATAGTGGTCCGATCATCGTGCAAGAGCGCGTCGCGATCGAGCCCGGAGATACCGAAGGACATTTGCACGCACGCATTAAGCCGGTCGAGCGCCGCCTTCTTGTGCAAACGATCAAAGACATCGCCACTAACCGCATCAACCTAAAGGAACTCTGAATCTTATGAGCGGCCCAAGCCATAACCCTGCTGACTTTCGCGAACGCGACGTTGTTCCTATCCGCCGCGCCCTCATTTCGGTGAGTGACAAGTCGGGGCTTCTCGAACTTGCTGGCGCGCTCGCGGCAGCCGGTGTTGAGTTGGTATCGACCGGTTCGACCGCCAAGACGATTGCTGCTGCCGGCCACGAGGTCACCGAGGTGTCAAGCGTCACAGGCTTCCCCGAGTCGCTCGACGGTCGCGTCAAGACCTTGCACCCCGCAGTGCACGCGGGAATCCTCGCCGACCTTCGCCTCGAATCGCACGAAGCACAGCTTGACGAGCTCGGCATCAAGGCGTTCGACCTCGTCGTTGTCAACCTCTACCCCTTCGTTGAGACAGTTGCGTTGGGCGCAATGCCTGCCGACATCGTTGAGCAGATCGACATCGGTGGCCCCGCCATGGTGCGCGCTTCAGCCAAGAACCACGCCAACGTTGCGATCGTCACAAGTCCAGACAGCTACGACGAGATCATCGCCGCGGCAGCCGGAGACGGAACGAGCTTTGCGCAGCGCTACGCCCTCGCCTCTCAGGCTTTCGCGCACACCGCCGCCTATGACACCGCGGTATCGCAGTGGTTCCTGACCGGCGCACTGCTGGGAGATGCGGATGCCGCGGCATCCGCCCCCGCGTTCCCCACCCACATTGACGTTGCCGCCGATCAACTCGCGGTGCTGCGCTACGGCGAAAACTCGCACCAGCAGGCAGGGCTCTACGGAGTAGCCGGCTCGAGCGGAATCGCTCAGGCTACCCAACTCGGTGGCAAAGAGATGTCGTACAACAACTATGTGGATGCCGACGCCGCCCTGCGCGCCGCCTACGACCACGAGACTCCGGCTGTTGCGGTCATCAAGCACGCTAACCCGTGCGGAATCGCCACTGCGGCCACGATCGCAGAAGCTCATGTTTTGGCGCACGCGTGCGACCCGATCTCGGCGTATGGCGGAGTCATCGCAGCAAACGGCATCATCACCAAGGCCGCGGCAGAGTCGATTTCGCCGATCTTCACCGAGGTTGTTGTTGCCCCAGGGTTCGAGCCGGAAGCTCTCGAGATTTTGACGGCGAAGAAGAACCTTCGACTGCTGCAGTTGCCCGAGGCATATGGTCGCGAGGGTAGTGAGATTCGCCAAATTTCGGGCGGCATGCTTGTGCAGCAGCTCGATAACCACTTTGCGCCAGTTTCCACTTGGACGCTGGCGGCGGGCGATGCGGCAGACGCTGACACTCTCGCGGACCTTGAGTTTGCGTGGCGAGCAGTGCGCGCCGTGAAGTCGAACGCTATTTTGCTGGCCAACGGTGGAGCATCCGTCGGCGTGGGCATGGGGCAGGTCAACCGGGTTGACTCCTGCCAGTTGGCGATTTCGCGTGCCGGCGACCGCGCCGCGGGCTCGGTTGCGGCCAGCGACGCGTTCTTCCCCTTTGCTGATGGCTTGCAGCTGCTGCTTGACGCTGGTGTTCGCGCTGTGGTTCAGCCAGGTGGCTCCATTCGCGATGAAGAAGTGATCGCTGCAGCGATCGAAGCGGGCGTCACGATGTACTTCACGGGCGAGCGCCACTTCTTCCACTAGCGGGCAGAAAGAGCCAATTAACGGCGTAAGGCAAACGCATATGTTTCGACCGATATGTTGGGGACCATGATTAGTGTGGGTCGGCGTTTAGCCGCAGCGTTTATTTCTGGAATTGCCGTCGCTGGCACCGTATATCTAGCAACAGGATTGGCGTTCTTTATAGCGAACGGTGCAGCAGCCGAGAATCTGCCAGCGATCGCTGAGTACTTCTTCCCGATGGCAGCAGTGCTCTTCGTGCTCTATTCGCTTGTCTCCGCGCTGGAGATCCACCGTTACTGGTTCACGGCAGCGGTTGTTGGCCTTGTGCTCGGTATCGTCTCGGCAATCGCGGGCACAGCGCTCGGAATTATTGCGACTGGCGCCGAACTGAACGCTGAGGCGTTCACGTTCATCCTTGCTACGCTCCTGGGCACCAACCTGATCTTTGTTGTCGTCACCGTCATCGCTGCGATGACTGTTGGTCGCCGCGTCTGGAACGCATTCACTGCGGGCGGAGTCGAGCCGACTCGGTTGATCGCCCTAGTTCGCGCACCGTCGTCGCGTATGGCGGAGGGTGAACTCACCCATCTCGACCGCGTTCCTGTGGATGCTGACCTCGCTGACACCCAGTGGGAGGGCTACGTCGAAGCACTGCGCGCCAACGGTTTCGAGACCATTGAGGTTGCTGCAGCCGACGAGCTCGCCGATTCTGTCTTTATCGAAGACACTGTAGTGATCTTCGGTGACGTTGCGGTGCTCACGAGCCCCGGTGCTGAGAGCCGTCAAGCCGAGGTTGAGGCCGTGCGCGCCAGTGTTTCAGCGCTCGCGCTCGAAGTGCACGAGATCACCCAGCCCGGCACTCTCGACGGCGGTGACGTGCTCAAGGTTGGTTCTACCGTCTACGTCGGTCGCGGTGGGCGCACGAACGCCGAAGGCATCCGCCAGCTTCGCGCCCTGGTTTCCCCTCTGGGTTACTCAGTAATTGCCGTTCCTGTTGAGAAGGTTCTGCACCTCAAGAGTGGAGTTACGGCTCTGCCTGACGGAACCGTTATTGGCTACGCCGATCTCGTCGACAACGTTGACCTTTACGATCGTTTCTTGGCTGTTCCTGAGGCCGAGGGCGCCGCTGTTGTTGTGCTATCGGATGACGCTGTGCTCATGTCGTCCTCTGCGCCTAAGACTGCGGCACTCATCGAAAATCTCGGGTATCGCGTTGTCACGGTCGACGTGTCAGAGTTTGAGAAGATGGAAGGCTGCGTTACGTGCCTTTCGGTGCGCATCCGCTGAATTGAGTCAATTTCACAAAATCGTGGTTTAACGATTGTGAATACGCTGTGGCAGGCATATCCTAAAAAGCTGTCTGCTCAGCGTCACCCCCGACATGATGCAGCGGTTCACGGCCGCGACTGAAGCGGCCCGCAGTAAATGCGATCACCGTTGGCGGTGATCCCCACTCGTCAAGGAACCACGGTGTCACAACAGTCTGTCCAGCCCGAGCGCGTTAAAGCGGTCGGCACTTTTGCGGCGATCCGCCGGCTTTACCCCTACGCGAAGTCGGCGATGCCACACATTTATTTAGGAATGGGTGCTGCGCTCGCCGCTGGCGTCGTTGCGCTGCTGATCCCGCAGGTTCTGCGTTCGCTGGTTGACGGACCGCTGCAATCAGGCGACTCATCGCAGATCTGGCCGGCGTTCTATATCGTCTTGGGGCTCGGCGTTGTCGAGGCCATCATGATCGCGCTGCGTCGATTCTTTGTGCTGACGCCGGGAACGCATGTTGAGGCGCGAATGCGAAACACCCTCTACATGACGCTGCAACATCTTCCCGTGAGCTTCCACGACCGGTGGCCGAGCGGTCAGTTGTTGTCGCGCGCCGTCAGCGATCTCAATCTGATTCGGCGCTGGTTATCGTTCGGCCTGGTGCTTCTCGTCGTCAATGTGCTCACAATCGTTGTCGGTCTCATCTTCCTGGTGAACATTTCTTGGGTGCTCGGCGTCATCTTCATCGTCACCTCGATTCCTCTCTGGATCTACGGTTACGTCTTCGAAAAGAAGTACTCGATTGTGGCTCGTCGCAGCCAGGACCAAACCGGAGACCTCGCAACCGCTGTTGAGGAGTCGGTGCACGGCATCCGTGTGCTGAAAGCGTTTGGTCGTGGCAATCATGCGCTGACAGGTTTCTCGGCCCAAGCAGAAAGCCTGCGCGGTACCGAGATCGAGAAAGCGCGTGCCATCGCTGGCATCTGGCTGTGGCTGCTTCTTGTGCCTGACGTGATGTTTGCTCTTGGACTGCTCGGAGGTGTCTGGCTTGTCGTTCAGGGCAACATCTCTGCCGGCGATCTGGTGGCGTTCTTCGCCACTGCAACCGTCTTGCGTTTCCCGGTGGAATCCATCGGCTTCTTGCTCTCAATGACCTTCGACGCCCGCACGGCCGCCGACCGCTTCTTCGAAGTGATGGACACTGAGAACGCCATTACCAACCCCGAGCACCCAGAAACGATTGTGGATAGCAAGGGTCACCTCGAGTTCACCAATGTGCACTTCCGCTACCCAGACTCACCCGCGAATGTTCCCGACCTCATCAACGGCGTCAACCTGAGCATTGAGCCGGGGGAGACCATGGCGCTTGTCGGGTTGACCGGTTCGGGCAAGTCAACGATTACCGCGCTCACGACCCGCCTGTATGACGTCACCGAGGGGTCGATCACTATCGACGGTGTCGACGTTCGTGACCTGACGTTGCTCGAACTGCGACGACACCTGGCGATGGCCTTTGAGGACGCCACCCTGTTCTCCTCGAGTGTGCGCGAAAACGTGCTCATGGGCCGCCCGGACTCGACTGAAGAAGAACTGCGCGAAGCACTCAGCATCGCTCAGGCCGACTTTGTATACGACCTCCCAGCCGGGCTCGACACCCTCGTTGGTGAAGAGGGGCTTAGCCTCTCGGGCGGTCAGCGCCAGCGCCTCGCACTTGCTCGCGCGGTCGCAGCGAAGCCAGCGGTGCTCGTGCTTGACGATCCGCTCTCTGCACTCGACGTCGATACTGAAGCACTCGTCGAAGCCGCATTGCGCAGAATTCTGAGCTCCACGACCGGGCTCATCGTGGCGCACCGTCCATCAACAGTGATGCTCGCTGATCGGGTGGCTCTGCTCGAAGACGGCAAGGTCACCGCAGTCGGAAGGCATTCCGACCTTTTGGCGACCAGCAGCCACTATCGCTACGTCATATCGAGTCTCGAAGAAGAGGAACAGGAGGTCAGCTCATGAGCGTAATGGGAACCTCCGGCGAAGAGCGCAACGACTACACGAAAGACGAGAGCCGCCAAATTCGGCAGCGCTCGCTGCGCCTGCTTGGATCGCTGATCTCGCCGCTGCGCGCCCGTGTGATTCTCACGATGGCTGTCGTCGTGGTGAGCACCGCGGCGCAGGTTGCAGGCCCGGCACTGATCGCCTACGGCATCGATCGAGCGCTTCCTGCTCTCATCAATGGCAACAGTCTGCCGCTCGTGTTTACCGTCGTCGCCTACCTGATTACCGGCATTGCTGGAGCAACGATGATCGCCTGGTACACCGTGCTGAGCGCGCGGGTGAGCCAAGCGATTCTCTTTGACCTGCGCAAGCGTGTGTTCTTGCACACCCAGCGGCTGAGTCTCGAGTTCCACGAAAGCTACACCTCTGGGCGCATCATCGCGCGTCAAACCAGTGACCTCGATGCGATCCGCGAACTGCTCGACTCTGGCATCAACCAGCTCGTTCAGGGCGCCCTCTACATGGTGTTCATTGCCATCGCGATGTTCTCGCTCGACTGGGTAAGCGGTGTCGTGTTGTTCTGCGCGCTCATCCCGCTGGCTTTCCTCACCCGGTGGTTCCAGTTGCGTTCGCAACTGCACTTCCGCGAAACTCGCACGACCTCGGCCAAGCTGATCGTGCATTTCGTCGAGACCATGACGGGCATTCGTGCGGTCAAGGCATTCCGCAAAGAGGAGCGCAACCGCGAACACTTTGGCGGGCTTGTCGAGAACTATCGGGATGCCAACGCCCGCGTCATCCGCCTGTTCGGAATTTTTGACCCCGGTCTCGTTCTCATTGGAAACGTTGCTTTGGCGATGATCCTGCTGATCGGCGGGTTGCGCGTTTCGACGGGTGATCTGGCGATCGGCGCGCTGCTCGGCGCTCTGCTGTATGCCCGCCAGTTCTTCGCTCCTGCCCAGGAGATGGCGATGTTCTACAACTCGTATCAGTCGGCAGCTGCAGCACTGGAGAAAATTTCTGGTGTGCTTGAAGAGCGGCCGAGTGTTGCCGACCCCACCACTCCGATTGACCTGCGCAAGGCCAGCGGAACGGTGAAATTCGACGGCGTCGAGTTTGCCTACAACTCTGACAAGGTGATTCTGCCTAAGTTCGATCTTGAACTGCCGGCCGGACAAACTATTGCGATGGTGGGCACGACGGGTGCCGGAAAATCTACCCTTGCGAAGCTGATCTCCCGGTTCTACGACCCGAGCCAGGGTACTATTTCTCTTGACGGCGTCGATCTGCGCAAGCTGCACCCCAAAGATCTTCGCCGCGCGATCGTGATGGTCACCCAGGAGGCGTATCTCTTCTCGGGAAACGTCGCAGACAACATCTCCCTCGGCAAGCCCGATGCGACCCGGGAGGAGATCATCAAGGCCGCGAAAGCTGTGGGGGCACACGAATTCATCGAGGCTCTGCCCAACGGCTATGAGACCGACGTGAACAAGCGTGGTGGGCGAGTGAGTGCCGGGCAGAGACAACTGTTGTCGTTCGCGCGGGCGTTCATTGCGGACCCGGTGTTGCTGATTCTGGATGAAGCTACCGCGTCACTGGATATTCCGAGCGAGCGACTCGTGCAGGCCGGCCTTCAAACGCTGCTCTCCGATCGCACCGCCATCATCATCGCCCACCGCCTATCGACGGTAGCGATCGCTGACCGCGTGCTCGTCATGGAGCACGGTCGGATCGTCGAAGACGGAACACCGCAGGATCTCATCTCGGGAACGGGACGCTTTGCGCAGTTGCACGCAGCGTGGCGCGACTCGCTCGTTTAGCGCTTGACCCTGGTCGCCCCTAACCACCACCAGTCCGCAGAGGCATGAGCGGCTAGGGGCGGTAGCGCGCGAGCCTCAGGTTGACGCGGTAGCTGCCGTCGGGCATCCATTTCAGAGGCGTTGACTCGTGCTCGTAATAAGAGAGTGCCTGATCTTCGTGACAGACCGGTGGATGCCCGCCCGCACGAATGACGCGCCACCATGTGAACTCAGAGCCGTAGCGTGCCATGACGGTGCCGACGGCTCGCGCGGCACGAGAGCCGATCGTCGCTGCCACATCGCCGTAGGTCATCACCTGGCCGGCGGGAATCGCGTCGACGACAGCAAGCACTCGGCTGACGAAGTCGTCGCCGGGAGGGTGCACGAGTTCTCAAACCTGCGCGCGGCGTTAGAAGGTGTACTCGCCGAGCTTCTCGCCGTATTGGGTTTCGCCAACAACGATGAAGCCGACCTTGAGGAAGAACTGCTCGGGGCCGTCGTCGCCCTCTTCCCAGATGGCGGTGATGCGGTCGAAGCCACGACTGCGGGCCTCTTCGCTGAGTGCCTTGACGGCGAAGCGCCCAACGCCTTCGCCCTGGGCGTCGCCAGAAACACTGACACGCCAGATGCAACTGCGGAACTCTTCTTGCGAAGCATTGGCGTCAAAGTTGCCGCGAATGAACCCAACAACCTTGTCGCCATCGAGAACAACGCGGGGCCACGAGGTAAGTGGATCGATAAAAGCGTCCGCGATCGCGTAGGAAGGCGGCGTAACAAACTGCTCCTGCCCGCGTCGCAGCGAGAGATTGTTGGCGGCAACAATAGTGCTTGCCGATAGCTCTTCAAGTCGTAAGTCGCCCATGGATACAGGCTAACCCGAGGTAGACAGATGCGCCAAGGTATCTCTATGTCGAGATAGTTAAGAAAAAGAGTAAGCTGGTAGAGGCCACTAACTAAGGAGCAAAGCTTGTCCAAGATCAAGGTAGAAGGCACCGTCGTCGAACTCGACGGCGACGAAATGACGCGCATTATTTGGCACCGGATCAAGGAAACCCTGATCCACCCCTACGTCGACGTCAACCTCGAGTACTACGACCTCGGCATTGAAAGCCGCGACGCAACCGACGATCAAATCACCATCGATGCGGCTCACGCCATCCAGAAGCACGGTGTTGGCGTCAAGTGCGCAACGATCACGCCCGATGAGGCGCGCGTTGAAGAGTTCGGTCTCAAGAAGATGTGGCGCAGCCCCAACGGCACCATCCGCAACATCCTGGGCGGCGTGATTTTCCGCGAGCCCATCATCATCTCGAACATCCCCCGTCTCGTTCCGGGCTGGAACAAGCCGATCATCATCGGCCGTCACGCTTTCGGTGACCAGTACCGCGCAACCGACTTCCGGTTCAAGGGCAAGGGAAAGCTGACCGTAGAGTTCGCTCCCGAAGACGGCTCAGAGCCCATGAAGTTTGAGGTTTACGACTCTCCGGGCGACGGTATCGCCCAGGTTCAGTACAACCTCGACGACTCGATCGTTGACTTCGCTCGTGCCAGCCTCAACTACGGCCTCACGCGCAACTACCCCGTGTACCTCTCGACGAAGAACACGATCCTCAAGGCCTATGACGGTCGCTTCAAGGACATCTTTGAAGAGATCTTCCAGACTGAGTTCAAGGACAAGTTCGACGCAGCAGGGCTTACTTACGAGCACCGCCTCATCGACGACATGGTCGCATCGGCCATGAAGTGGGAGGGCGGCTACGTCTGGGCTTGCAAGAACTACGACGGTGACGTTCAGTCAGACACCGTAGCTCAGGGCTTCGGCTCGCTCGGCCTCATGACCTCCGTTCTGGCAACGCCAGACGGAAAGGTTGTTGAAGCAGAGGCAGCTCACGGCACCGTGACTCGTCACTACCGCCAGCACCAGCAAGGCAAGCCAACGTCCACGAACCCGATCGCTTCGATCTACGCGTGGACCCGTGGACTCGCTCACCGCGGCGTGCTCGACAGCAACCAGGAACTCATCGACTTCGCGTCGACCCTGGAAGACGTCGTCATCAAGAGCGTCGAAGACGGTCACATGACAAAGGACCTCGCGCTCCTCGTCGGACCCGACCAGAAGTGGGAAACCACCGAAGAGTTCCTCGACACGCTCGACAAGAACCTCGCGCTGCGCTTGTCATAAGCGGAGCTTGGGGTAAGCAGAGCTTCGCGTAACTGCAGCTCACTTCGCTAGCGGCGACCTCGCTGAGGTCAGCACGCTCAAAAAGGCCCGGAAGCTTCGGCTTCCGGGCCTTTCTGCTTGTCGAACACTCGCAGGTGATCTCTCACGATGCATCGATACTCTTATACCGTTCCTAGCTGCTGGTCTACCGGCACGCGGTGAATTCGGGACGAGCTGCGTTATCTGAGGAGACAGCAATGACCGTGGTGATTGCAGGCTGTGGCGACCTGGGTACTGAAACCGGGCTGCGGTTCGCGGCTGTAGGGCATCGAGTGATGGGACTGCGACGGTCGATAGGGAAACTGCCGCCCGAGATCGAAGGGCAGTCAGTCGACCTGTCCACAGAAGTGCCGACGCTGCCAGCAGACACCAGCATCGTGATGATTGCTATGAGTCCGGATGTTCGCAGCGTCGATGGATATCGTGCGGCCTATGTAGACAGCGTGCGCAATATCGCAACGGCCATCCGCCGTGATTGCACTGTGCCGCCACGGGTCGTGTACGTGTCATCGACTGCGGTCTACGGCGTAGTTGACGGTTCCTGGGTTGATGAATCGACTGCTGCTGAACCCACCGCGTCGACAGCTGTCGTGTTGCGAGAGGCCGAGGATCTGGTTCTCAACAAGATTCCTGACGCGACCATTCTGCGCCTGGCGGGCATTTATGGCCCCGGTCGCACTCGACAGATTGACCGCATCCGTGACGGGGTCGAGACGATTTCGTTCGAACCACGGTTCACCAATCTGATCCATCGCGACGACGCAGCCGCGGCCATCGTGCACCTCACGACTATGAACGACAGGCCGGCGACGATATACATCGGCGTTGACGACTGCCCAGCTGATCAGCGCGAGATTGTGGAGTTCTTGGCACGCAAGCTCGATCGCCCGGTGCCGCAGGTTGGCCCCGGCCCCGGCAGCACCAGCAGCGGCAGTGCGACCAGCGGCAGTGGGCTCGGCCACGGCAAACGATGCCACAACACCCGGCTTCGGGAATCTGGATTCGAGTTCGCCTACCCCAGCTATCGGGAAGGGTATGCGGCTGTTTTGGAGGGTGTTGGCGTCCGTCATTCGTAGAAAATGAGGCTGCGCCCGCCCGCCTTTCGCTCCATCAAAAAGTCTTCTCCCTTTTTTCGTTCCCGGTTACCGTGGCCATTTCTGCAGCATGCTCGAGGAGTACCTGCTTGAGCTGCGTTACTTGTTCGGTGAGCTCAGTGACTTCGCGGCGGGTAGCGACGTGCGAGAGTTCATCCTGGGCGGCAACCCGGTCGACAATCCACGAGGCGAGGGTTGCGGTAACAACACCGAGCAGGGCGATACCCGCCACCATGACACCTGCCGCGATTACTCGCCCGAGCGTCGTGGCGGGGTAGATGTCGCCATACCCAACGGTCGTGATTGTGACGAAAGCCCACCAGATGGCATCCCCGAGATTCGAGATCTGGGTGCTCGCGGCGTTGCGTTCAGTGTCGAGAATGGCGAGCCCGGCCACGAACACTAACAGGAGAGAAGCACCAACAGCGTAAATGAGTACGCTGCCACGGACGGCACTTCCCGCTCGCCGCTGGAGTGCGCTCAGCAGCGTGACCAGGCGCAGGAGGCGCAGCGGGCGCAACATCGGCAGCACGACGACCAAGAGATCGAAGAGATGCCGAGTGAACCAGTGCAAGCGTCGCTCGGCAAGAATCAGGTTCACCAGGTAGTCCACGACAAACACCACCCAGGTGACGGCGATGATGATCTCCGCAATGAGCATCGCTCTGCCGGTGAGGTTCGCGATCACCTCCCACGCGTAGGCAGCCAAGAACACGGCGGCTGCGCTAGCTGTAGTTCCCCGGGACGTTGTGATCGTTTGAGTTAGCGAAGACCTCCGGCAGGATGTGGGTACCACCCTCACATCCTCGACCGAAGGTCTTCATGAC
>NZ_BAAAKW010000009.1:0-29094 GCF_039527955.1 Rhodoglobus aureus
CCCACAACAACAACGTAAGGAGGGTGATCTCATCATCGGAACGTTGAGCCGGTCAGCGATCGGGACTCTTGTTGAGCGGGCCAGCCGGTTTGTTACCCTCGTTCACCTGCCCCACGACCACACGGCCGAAACGGTGCGAGATGGCCTCGTGAAAACCGTCACCCAGCTTCCCGCCACGCTCCGACGATCGCTGACCTGGGATCAGGGTGCCGAGATGTCTGGGCACGTCGCGTTCCGCGTCGCGACCGACATGGATGTCTATTTTTGCGATCCCGCGAGTCCGTGGCAGCGTGGCAGCAACGAGAACACCAACGGTCCACTCCACCACTCCACTGCTGCGCCAATATTTCCCCAAAGGAACCGATCTCTCCCGGCACACCCCCGAAGAACTTCAACTTGTCGCAACAGAACTCAACGCCCGCCCACGCAAAACGCTCGACTGGGATACCCCAGCCGAGCGCCTAGATGCTTTACTGAAAGCCAGCTAAGAAGCCGGTGTTGCAACGATCGCTGGAATCCAAGCGAGAGAAGGAAAGGTTTTCTGCGCGGCAGTCCTTGACGCCTGCAGCCGCAAAATCGTCGGATGGGCAATCGATTCCAAGCAGGACTCAACCCTCGTCGTGAACGCTCTAGACATGGCTATCAGGGCGCGCACACCAGCGCCCGGCGGAATCGTTCATGCCGATCACGGAGTCCAATTCACTTCGTGGGTTTTCACCCAGAAGATTCGTTCGGCCGGTCTCTTGCCTTCGTTGGGAACCGTTGGCGACGGGCTCGATAATGCCATGATGGAATCCTTCTGGTCATCAATGCAGATCGAGTTGCTGAACCGTAAGAAGTGGCGGACCCGAATCGAGCTCGCGAACGCTATCTTCGAGTACATCGAGGTGTTCTACAATCGCCGACGAAGACACTCCGCACTCAGTTACGCAACACCCCACGAATACGACCTCGCTCACACTCCGCAACCAATATCCGCCTGAAGCTAGTCACCACGACTGGAAACCAAACCATAGGTCAGGTCACCGAGTCAACCAAAGCTTCAGCAGACCCATCTTGGTCTTTTGCAGGTTCGACAGTTTTTCCGGGATGACGCCCTCGTCTTTTTTTACTAGATCGAGCTCACGCTCAAGCACGGCTTTCTCCACCAGGAGTTCCGCTGTCAAGCGTTTGAGCTCGTTGATGTCATTAGGCAGCGAGCGTTCTAAGCTCGCGCGGGTAGGAAACCCGTCTGCCTCCGATTTCTCCCGTTTACTCATCAGACCCCGGTCTCCTTGTGCGCGCCAGTTCCGTACCCATTTGTACAACACAACATGCGTAGTCATGCGGAGATCTTCCCCGGCCTGTTTCACGTCGTCGCCAGCGAGCACGCGCCGCACCGCAGCTGCCTTGAACCCCCACGAATAGTGGCGAGGAGGGCGAGGTTGTGCTCGGAGTTTCCGTCCGCGGCTGCTTCCACGTACCCAATCCTGCAACGTATGTCTTGAGGGGTACCCCAACACGCGGATGGTCTTCACATAGGAGCCAAGACGCCGAAACGTCGCGACCGCCAACCGCCGCTGCTCATCGGTATACGAAATCTTCATCCGGATCTCCCAAATCGATACGGAAAACCGTCCGAAGCCCCTTTTTCCCTATAACCCTCATCCGACGGCTAATGTGCAGGATCGTGATGGTTGGCCGACCCGGATGGACAATTGTCAACCCGCAAGCCCCCTCTGGGGGGATGGCGTGGTGAATAGCCCGCACGCTATCCGCCGTCACGCGCGAGGGTGCGATCTACCTCAGGCTGAGGTGAGGACTGCCTGTGTGGTCGTGCTGCAATAGTCTCGCGCGACCGCGCGCTACTAAGCGGGGGTCAAGTTTTCGTATTGACTGCTTCCACTGCCGCGATGAAACGGTGTCGAGACGACTCAATGTGCTGCAACATTAGTGCTAGCGCTGCGGGACCGTCACCGACAACAATTGCACCAAATATGTCCTCGTGTTCCAACAATGCGAGCGGCGGGTGACCACTTTCGTAGTATTCGGCAAACATATTTCGTACGAGTCCACTCACTGGCTCGCCGTCGCCTTCTATCCCTGTGGATGCTTTATAGACGCGAAATAGGTGCATGTGACAGTGCGTGCGGATGAACGCTTCCTCGACGAAAGAGTTGTTTGAGGTACGAGCGACTAGCATGTGGAAGCGCGTGTCGTGCTCGACGAAGCCTGCGTAAGTCTGTTCGGTTCCCGGCTCGGAAAGGCTACGAGCCCGATGCAGTTCGGTTTCGAGTGCTTCGATGTCTCGGCGGGTGCCGTGACGCGCCGCTTCTGAGGCGGCCCACGGTTCAATGAGCGCACGGAACTGAAACAACTCGTCGAACTGCTGCACCGACAGGAGGTCAGTTGCTTGATAGCCGCGTAGAGGGGTCTTAAGCACCAACCCGTCAGCTTCTAACCTTGCCAGTGCCTCACGAACCGGTGTCTGTGAAACGGAGAGTGTGCGAGACAACCCATCAATGCCAACGCGTGCGCCCGGAGAGATCTCATGATTCAGAATCTTGCCCTTGATCGCGTTGTAGGTTCCGTCGGCAAGTACATGCCGCTCTGGGCTTGCACCGTTCCGATGCACTGAATCACGTGCCATTCTTTCTCACCCTTCTGCAACAGGCCCGTTCTGGGAACGTAGGCGTGACTGGAACAAATCCTATAGGTGATTTTCCCCGCCTTTGCGAAAGAGGGTTAACGCGAAGGAACCCGCAATCCGTCCATGCCTCCGTCAACCGCGAGAATAGTCGCCGTGGTTGATCTCTGGTTCGGGCTGGCCAGAAAACGGATGGCGCTGGCCACTTCGCTGGCTGTGACGAGCCGGCCGCTGGGCTGGCGGTGCTCGAGCGCACTGCGTTCCGTGGCTGGGTCTTGTGCCAGATCCAGTAGTCGTGCCACCCAAGGGGTGTCAGCTGTACCCGGGTTCACGCAATTGACTCGGATTCCTTCGCGGACAAAGTCCGCCGCCATCGCCAGAGTCAACGACTGCACAGCACCCTTGCTGGCGGAGTAAATCGCGCGCTGTGGAAGTCCGACAGTCGCAGCAATGGAGCAGGTGTTCACAATCGCTGCTGTCTTACTCATGCGCAGCAACGGCAGGGCCGCTTGCGTCACCCGGGCGGTACCAACAACGTTGATGTTGAGCACTTTATGCCATTCCTCATCGCTGCCGTCTTCTACGGTGCCGACTGCACCGATCCCCGCATTGTTCACCAGGATATCCAGTGCAGACACTTCGCCGGCGAGAGTAAAGAAGGCCTCCGCAACAGACTCATAGGATCCGATATTGCACGGTATCCACTCCGCTACTCCCTCCATCGCACCGGCGGCAAGGTCAAGCCCGAACACGCGAGCTCCCGCCGCGGCAAAATTTTGCGCGGTCGCGAGACCGATGCCTGAACCGGCTCCGGTGATAACAGCTGTGAGGCCG
The DNA here is from genome assembly GCF_039527955.1 of Rhodoglobus aureus. Lineage (NCBI taxonomy): Bacteria > Bacillati > Actinomycetota > Actinomycetes > Micrococcales > Microbacteriaceae > Rhodoglobus > Rhodoglobus aureus. The sequence goes on from NZ_BAAAKW010000009.1 coordinate 3,461, forward strand.
GTTAGTTCTGACATGTGTTCTCCGTGCTCTCTTTATGGAGGAGTGTTGGACCATCCCAAGCGATCAGCGAACTACGCCGAATCGCAATAGATGTTACTGAAAAGAGTCTATAGGATTCTGATAAATCATGTAGCATAAGGATCACGCCGGAGCGAAGGAGCTTTCTTTCCTTCACGATATGAAAGGAAGCGGCAATGTAAAGACTTTCGGTGGCTTGCTATTGGGCTCAGGAGCTTTGTTCACTCCCGCCCCGGCGCTAAATCAGCACCGGCGCAAAACGGAGTGTCATAGGCCGACCGGAAATCACGGTCGCCGGTCTCTTGGTCGTGATACCTATCTCGATTGTCTTCCTCCAATCCCCACGACTGCCTGTGCGTGGTGTGTTGGCTGGAGCCGTCAACATTTAAGTTGCCGCGCCCGGTGCGGGCCAGATCGAAACCGGAGAGAACTATGAGCACGATTACCAACATTCAGACCCTCGACATCCGCTTTCCGACCTCGATCTTTCTCGATGGTTCGGATGCGATGAACCCCGACCCCGACTACTCGGCTGCCTATTTGCAGATCGGTACCGACAGTGACGACGGTCTTACTGGCACCGGTTTCGTTTTTACCATCGGTCGCGGTAACGACATCGAAGCGCGCGCCATCGAGATTCTCGCTTCGCGCTTTATGGGCAGGAACGTCGAAGAGCTTCTAGCTGACATGGGTGCGACGTGGCGCGAGATGATGCACGACTCGCAACTTCGCTGGCTGGGGCCGGAAAAGGGTGTCATGCACATGGCGATCGGTGCCGTCATCAACGCCTTCTGGGATCTCAGGTCAAAGCGTGCAGGGCAGCCGTTGTGGCAGCATCTCGCGTCGCTCTCGCCGGAGGAAATCGTTGACCTGATCGATCTTAGATACCTGAGCGATGCGTTGACTCGTGACGAGGCACTAGACATTCTGCGTCGTGGTCGCGAGGGTGCGGATAAACGCACTGCAGAACTGCTGACCGACGGATACCCTGCATATACGACCGGCCCCGGCTGGCTCGGATACACCGATGAGAAGCTCGAGCGACTGGCTCGTGAGGCGGTGGCCGATGGCTTTAGGCAGATCAAGCTCAAGGTCGGCGCGGATATTGAGGATGACAAGCGGCGGCTCGCTCTTGCCCGCCGCACCGTCGGCCCCGACATCCGTATCGCCGTCGATGCTAACCAGCGTTGGGATGTCGACGAGGCAGTCGAGTGGATGAGCCAGCTCGCCGAGTTCGACCTCGCCTGGATTGAAGAGCCAACCAGTCCCGACGACGTACTCGGCCATGCTGAGATCGCACGTCGACTCGCACCTATGCCGGTTGCCACCGGAGAGCACGTGCAAAATCGCGTGATCTTTAAGCAGATGTTGCAGGCGAAATCGCTTGCGGTACTGCAGATGGATGCCTGCCGCGTGGGCGGTGTGAACGAGAACATCTCGATTCTTCTGCTTGCCGCCAAGTTTGGGGTTCCGGTAGCTCCGCATGCAGGAGGAGTGGGCCTGTGCGAGACCGTGCAGCATATGTCGATGTTCGACTTCGTCGCAGTATCAGGCTCGATGCACGGGCGGATGATTGAGTTCGCCGACCACCTGCACGAACATTTTGTGACTCCCGCATCCGTAATGAACGGGCGGTACCGCACCCCGACTGCGCCAGGCGCCGGATCGGATATACTCGCGTCATCAATCGACGAATGGGTGTTCCCGAACGGTCACGGCTGGAAAACAATCAACGGCTGAAAGGCGAAGACCATGCTCAGGTTTATGCGACTCGGACCTGTTGGGGCCGAACGCCCTGCAGTTCTTGACGATGAAGGGGTGCTCCACGATCTCTCGTCGCTTACGGACGATATCGATGGCGCTTTCCTCGCTAGTGGTGGATTGGAAACCGCAGCACGAGCACTCGCTGCGGACGACCTGCCCGTCCTCGATGACCCCGCCGACGGTTCCCGGCTGCGCATTGGGGCCCCAATCGCGCGGCCGACTGCGGTGATCTGTATCGGGATGAACTATGCGGCCCACGCGGCCGAGTCAGGGTCAGCGCCACCCACCCGTACGGTGATCTTTTTTAAGCACCCCAACACAGTGGTGGGTCCGTTTGACGACGTCCTCATTCCACCCGGGTCCGCGAAGACCGATTGGGAAGTCGAGCTGGCCGTAGTGATCGGCACCCGTGCGCGGTATCTGGCTTCACCGGCCGACGCTCTGGCGCACATCGCAGGGTTCGCGGTGTCGAACGACGTTTCAGAGCGCGAATACCAGCTCGAGCTCTCAGGTGGCCAGTGGAGCAAGGGGAAGTGCAGTGAAACCTTTAACCCGCTGGGTCCGTGGCTGGTGCGGGCTTCTGAGTTGAGCGATGGCTCGGGTCTCAAGCTGCGTTCCTTTGTGAACGCGGAGCCTCGCCAAGCCTCGACGACGTCTGACCTAATTTTTGATGTCGCACAGATTATCTTTGAGCTCAGCCAGTACATGGTGCTTGAACCCGGAGATCTCATCAACACGGGAACACCAGAAGGCGTAGCGCTCAGTGGCCGTTTCCCCTACCTTGCCCCCGGAGACATCGTCGAATGTGAGATCGATGGTCTTGGTCGTCAGCGTCAGGTGATCAAGCCAGGACAGTTGTGACTGAGCGAGCCCTTGGGCGTGGTGGACTTCGGGTTGGTCCGAACGCATTCGGGGTCGCGCCAATCGCTAATCTTGCGCGCGAGGTTTCTGACGAGTCCGCGTTTGAGACTCTCGAGGCAGCATGGTCGTCTGGTGTCCGGTACTTTGACACCGCGCCACATTACGGCGTTGGCCTCGGCGAGCGTCGATTGGGCGAGTTCCTCCGCACAAAGCCCCGTGAGGAGTACATCCTCTCGACGAAGGTGGGCCTACTGCTTGTGGAGAATCCGTCTGGCGAACAGCACGACGATGAAGGTTTTGCAGTGACTACGAACATGATGCGACGCCGGGACTACAGCGCCGATGGTGTACGCAAATCGCTCGACGATAGTCTCGAGCGCATGGGCATCGGTCACGTCGATGTGGTCTTCGTTCACGATCCGGACGACCACTACCGGGAGGCGATGGAGGGAGCATTTCCGGCAATGGACGCTTTGCGCAACGAGGGTGTCATCACTTCTTACGGTGCGGGCATGAACCAAACCGCTATGCTCGCTGACTTCGTGGAGAACACCGATCTCGACGTCGTGATGTGCGCTGGACGGTACACCCTACTTGAACAGGGAGGGCTCGGCGACCTGTTCCCTGCAGCCACAGAGCGAGACGTTTCGATCGTGGCGGCCGCCGTATTCAATTCTGGACTTCTGGCGCGTGACCGTCCACCGGTTGGAGCGAACTACGACTACCGACCCGCACCGGAGTCGCTCATCGCTAGGGTGAACGCGATCGCTGATGTGTGCGAGGCACACGGAGTGCAGTTGCCGGCCGCAGCCTTGCAATTTGCGCTCGGAGATCCGGCTGTGGCAACAGTCTGCACCGGCGCGCGCTCGGCTGAGCAGGTGCATCACAATGTTGCACTTTCAGAACTTCCGATCCCCGACGCGCTGTGGGCCGACCTCGCTTCCGCAGGGCTCATCGACTCCGTAGCTCTGCGTCCAACTCGAGAGGCCTCCCAACGCTCATCACCGTAGCTGATCGCGCACGAGTCACCGTGCCCGCGTACGACCCGCCGGTTGACTGACGCGCTGTGTTGCCGGCTTTGACGTGCTCGATGCCGGCTAACTCGGCGACGCTCTGAGCGTGGCCAACTACCTCTGATACGAGAAACAAATGTGCAGATTAAACAGTGTCGGCTATGCCCGGCTAACTGGGGAGAACTGGCTACGTCCGCTCTCTGTGTCAATGCCTGTGCCGACGGGTGGCAGTGGCGGTGGCCCCAGGCGATGAAGCGACGGGAAATCATGGTCCACTCGATCCTCCACCACGACATCATGCGGCGTTTGATAGGCAAACTGTCACCGGTATACGCGATCGTTGGCTGCGTGACGGGACAGCTGGTCTTGGGCGAGACCGCACGGCAGTGCAGCTTTAGCTTGGGTCTGCCGCCCATTAACCATTTTGAGTGTGCAGGCCTCGCCGCTCGTGACTGAAGCTCTCATCATGTTCAGAGGGCTAATTGAAATCTGAGAAATTGTACCCGCACACTAATCTCCTTCAGGTCGATGAAGGCTTGTTTTCCGTGGCTGCGCCGTACTAAGTGACTAGGTCGAGGCTTGCTCGCACGATGCTATCGGCATCAATGCCGTGGTAACGGTAGACATCGTCGAGGTCTCCCGCTTGCCCGAAGCGGCTCACGCCGAGGTTGCGGCTCTTAACTTGGTTGACGTTCGCGAGAAAAGCCAACGTATGAGGGTGCCCGTCGACGACGGTAACCATCGGCACCGCCTTTTCTCGCGGAAGGATCTGATCAAGGATCCACGTTGATGACTCGCCCTGGCCGTTGCGGCTCTGCAGCGCCTCAAAGAGCAATCCCGGGCTGGTCACACACAATACGTCAACGGCGATCCCGTGTGCGGTAAGTCGGTCAGCGGCGTTCAGCGCATCAGGAATCATCGCGCCGGTCGATACGATTACCGCTTTGGGCTCAATGACCGAGCGCAGTAGATAACCCCCCGCCACAACTTGGCGCCGCCGGCGTTCGCGCGCTGCGGGATCCTGTGGAACGGTGGCGAGCAGCTGGTTGACCGGTTTGGTCGAAAGGCGCAGATAGGCGGACCTACCTCCAGGCTTCCCCATCTGCCCCATGGCGGCGAGCAGCGTCCACTCCACCTCAATGGCAAAGGCGGGCTCGTAGCTAATGCACTCCGGCTGCTCAAGGCCGATCGACGGGGTCTTTATGGATTGGTGAGCACCGCCCTCGGCGGCGAGGGTCACCCCGGAAGGGGTGCCAACGAGGATCGACTGGCCGCCGGCATACATGCCATAAGACCAAGGCTCGAGCGCACGCTCAACAAAGGGGTCATATAAAACCCCAATGGGGAATAGCGGCTGCCCCCACCTGCTCCACGTTGCCCCCAGTTCGCTGATGAGACTGACAAGGTTGATCTCGGCAATTCCCAGTTCAATGTGCTGACCACTCGGTTTCTCACGCCAGTGCATGATGGTCTCCGGATCATCACTGAACCAGTCGTGCCGGGCCTCCGTCGACCACACTCCAACCTTGTTCAACCAACCCGCGAGGTTGGTACTCGAACTGACGTCCGGGCTTGCCGTGACGACGCGCCGTGCTACCTCGGGAGCCCCGCGGGTGAGGTCAAGCAGGGTCCTTCCCAGCGCAGCCTGCGTAGTGCCCGTCCCCGACGGTGTTCTGCCAAAGTCGGTGGGCACGATCGGCGGTTCGATCTCTGGGATAACTTCCCGCCAAAGTTGGGTTGCGGTCAGAGTGCACAGCATACCCGCGGCGCTCTGCTCATCGAAGCGTGCCCACGGGGCGCTCACATCCATCTCAAGCTCGTTCGCAAGCTGCTCATACTGCTCGAAAGTCAGCAACGAGGAATGGTTCTGTGGATGGCCGGCAGTCGGTAGGCCGTTGCCCTTGATAGTGTAGGCGATGATTACGGTCGGGCGGGTGTCGTCGATCTGCGCGTAGGCGTCACGTAGCGCGGCATGATCGTGCCCCCCGAGGTTACGAATTGAGCGCAGTAGGGTCGCGTTGTCAACCGAGTTGATGAGCGCGCGAATCGTATCGGCCGCCGCACCATCGCCGGGCAACCGCTCTCGGAGCACTTCGGCCGTGCACCGCAGCAGTCGCTGGTATTCGGCGTTGGGCATCTCCAGAATGCGCTCACGCAGCGCGTTCCCGCCCTCACACTCGAACAACGACTCCAGTAGGCGGCCGAACCGCACTGTGATGACCTGCCATCCGGCGGCCTCGAACAGTCGCTCAATCTTGCCGGCGGCGATATTGGGAACCACCCGATCGAGAGACTGTCTATTGAGGTCAATTATCCAAACAATTTCGCCGAGACTTTGAACGTGCGAGTCCAGAGCAGCCTCCCAGATTGCCCCCTCGTCGAGTTCGGCATCACCCACGAGCGAATACTGGCGACCCGGGCTGGGAGTGCCCGAGACGGTTGCAACGTAGCGGCGTGAGATGGCGCCCCAAATCGGCGCAGTGGCACCAATGCCGACGGAGCCCGTCGAGTAGTCAACAGTATCGGGATCCTTGGATCGGCTTGGATAGCTTTGAAGCCCACCGAATTCACGCAATGTGCTGAGGTGCTTCTCTTCCAGCTCGCCTAGGAGATAGTTGATGCCGTGCAGAACGGGAGAAGCGTGAGGCTTGACCGACACTCGATCCTCAGGCCGCAGTTGTCCGAACCAGAGCGATGTCATGATCGTCGCGATCGAGGCGCTCGACGCCTGGTGACCACCAACCTTCAGGCCTGAACGGTTGGGACGAACCCGGTTCGCGTGATGAACCATTGAGGTGGCAAGCCACAGGACTCGTTTCTCGATTTGTTCGAGAGCGTCGAGACGGGGGTCGCTGGGGGCGCTAACGGCTACCGCCGTTTTTTCGTCGTTGACTGTTGCTGAATACATCAGGACCAACTTTCTTCGAGGATGAAGCGGCTGGGCCCGTAGGGAGCCACTGGCCGTTGCACAGTAGGCCGGCGTCGGCTCTCGTGAAGCTGACTATGGCAAATCATCGAGGTATAGCCGATGTATCGAAAAGGAACGCCTGGTACGCAATTCTTGATTCAAGTGCACCACCCTCGACATAATCGCGCAATATGTTGAATCAAAATTGCGCATAATGCGCATATGCTGGGTAGCGGGACGAGCGAAAGGTGATCAAAATGATTGAGCGACGAGTTGCTGACAAGATCGACGCGGCTCTTCTGCGGAATCTCATCGCAGATCCTGACATGACCCACTTGGCGCTTGCCGAAGCAGCCGGCCTCGCCCGCAACACGGTGCGGGCGCGCTTAACCCGTTACAAAGACGAGAAATCTTTGTTCTCATTTCAGAGCCGCATCGATCCGGCTTTTCTCGGTTTTCCGCTCCGTGCGTATGTGGTCACGAGAGTCACCCAGCGAAAGCTGACCAGTGTCGGGGAGGCCCTTGCCGCCATTCCCGAAGTGATCGAGGTGTGCGGTCTGTCAGGTATCACCGACCTGCTGGTGCAGGTCGTCGCTCGCGACGCCGACGATCTGTACCGCGTGGCAGGCAGTATTCTAAGCATTAAAGGCGTCAAGCGCACAAGCACCGGTCTTGTCATGCGCGAACTCGTTAGTTACCGCATCGAGCAGCTGATAGAAAAAACAGGCTAAACCGCTCACTGATTTCCGCCAACGCGAACGCTCGGGGGCCTGTCGATTCGGTCCACGATGTCGCCGCCCGCTCGACCATCCGCGCGGCTTAGACCTTGTGCGCTTCCGCTCATTGTGGGAATGGGCCGGTGCGGTTGTGAGGCAGGGGGTGCGACCGGAATGAACGTTCACTCTTCAGCATCGCCCGCTCGTCGAGCCTCGCACCCCGTTCGCGCACAACCATAAATAACGATTTGGTGACAAGGCAAATATTTGAATCGACTTTTTTTGTCGCTCGGGTTTAGTCTCCGGTTAATCGTTTAACTAAATCCCTGACTCCGGCTTCCGGTGATCAGATAAGGAGAAAACATCATGAAGAGAAGGATCGCCAAACTGGGCGCAGCGGCCGCCATAGCTATTCTGCTGGCTGGTTGTAGCCCATCGACCGGCTCCAACGGAGCGGGGGACAAAGATATAAAGTTGACGATGATCCAGGCGCTTGGTAGCCCGGAACGCACCGATATTCTCGATGGCCTCATCGCCGAATTTGAGGCCAAGTATCCGGGAACCACTGTCGAGCTGATCTCGCCACCCACTTCAGGCGCCTCGACGAAGATCCTGCAGATGCTGACGACGAAACAAGATCTCGACGTCGTTGAGGTCATGCACACCACCCAAGCCCAATACGCCCGTAACGGCTATCTTGCGGACCTGACCGCACAGGCGGAGGCTTCCCCAATGTGGGAGACCCTCACTCCCTCCGCTCAGGACACGTCGAAGACGGATGGAGCGGTGGTGGCCATTCCTTACGGCTTCTACGTCCCCGCGCTGTTCTACCGTACCGACTACCTCGCGGCGGCAGGAATCGATGCCCCCCCGACGACGTGGCCAGAGGTTCTCAAAACTGCGCGAGCTGTCACCGATAAGTCTGCTGGACGCTATGGCTTCGCCTTCCGTGGTGGCTCCTATGGTGCCGCGGCAGCTATGTTCAACATCACCGCGTACAACGCTCAGAATCTCGACCAGTCTGCACAGTACTTCCTCAAGAGCGGAAAGCCAGTCTTCACGAGCCCCGAGAGCAAGCAGGCACTCAAGGATCTCCTTGCCCTCTTTAACGACACCTCGCCGGCGGACTCAGTCAGTTGGGGTTACCCCGAGATGGTGCAGGGCTTTACATCTGGCGTGTCCGGACAACTAATTCAGACGTCTGAGGTAATTGACGCAGCTGCTGGCACTCTGGAAGAGGGCACCTGGGCGACCGCCCCCATGCCGCTTGGCCCCGACGGCGTGGGTGCCCCGATCCCGGGCGCTTACGCAGCTTGGGGTGTCACGTCACACAGCCCCAACCAGGAACGTGCATGGCAGTTGGTTGAATTCCTGACCGACCAGGAGAACGACCTCAAGTTTAGCAAGTTGAACTCGATGATCCCGGCGCAGGAGATCCCTGAAGGAGATCAAACGTTCTCGTCGGGGGCCTTCGACGCCTATCGTGTGATGGCGGCAGATCCGATCAAGTTCCCGGTAATCGATGCTATGTACTCCGACCCGAACACGCCTGATTTCCAGATAATGGCTGACTCGGATCTCCAGTCGTTGCTGATCGGAGGCACCTCAGTCGACGAGGTCCTGGCCAAGTGGACGACCTACTGGACCGGCAAGTATCCGGAATAGGCCTTTTGGGCGGGGTGCCCTAACGTAACCGATGGCAGAGAAGCGAGGAGAATTTGTGATGACAATTGAGAAGGAATCCCCTACCCGGTCTGGCCGTCTGTCAGCCGGCGGAGGGACGAAGAACAGACCCGCAGGTCGCCTCCGACGGATACTTCAGCGCCGCAACCGCGGAGTGTTCATTTTCCTTGGGCTAACACCCGTCGTCATCCTCGTGATGGTGTTCATCTATTACCCCCTTGCTAATGGTGTCGTCATGGCCTTCCAAGACGTCACGCTGAGGAATTTCGAGAACCGGGACTTCGTTGGTCTGAAAAACTTCCAGGAACTGCTGCAGGATCCGCAATTCCTTCAGGCTTGTTTGAACACCGTGTATTGGGTCGTTGGCTCGATAATTCCTCAGGTGACGCTTGGGTTGGGAATCGCGCTGCTCCTCAAGCGCCGGTTCCCGGGCCGGGGCATCTACCAAGCCACGATCTTCTTTCCATGGGCGGTCGCAGGTTTTCTCATTGCATTGATGTTCAGATGGATGCTCGATGGTCAATTCGGCGTTGTCAATGATCTGCTCCTTCGGTCAGGTATCATCGACTCTCCTATTGCGTTCCTCTCCTCCCCGGCTTGGGCGATGCCCTCGGTGATCTTCGCGAATGTCTGGTATGGAACTACGTTCTTCGCCATCATGCTTCTGGCCGCGCTTCAGTCGGTGCCCAAGGATCTGGAAGAAGCTGCGTCGATAGATGGCGCCGGTCGCTTTCGACGGTTTCAAGCCGTCACCTTGCCGCACATATTGCCAACGCTGTTAACTTCTGTTCTGCTGCGTGTCATTTGGATCACGAACTTCCCGGACATTATCTGGGTCATGACACGCGGAGGTCCAGCGGGATCGACACATATCATCACGACCTACCTCATTGAGCAGATATTCGTCGGGCAAAACTACTCGAAAGGTGCAGCTATTGGGCTCATCGTTTTCGCTGGTCTTATTACTTTCCTTGTGTTCTATACCGTGGCCACCAAGGTGACTACACGAGAGGAAAACTGATGACACAGATGACCCGCACCACGAGGTGGTCACGCACGTCGAAGCTAGCCAAAGTGTTTAGTCTCACCATCATCCTGGTGTTCACCCTGTTTCCGCTCTACTGGATGGTAATCACTTCGCTCAAACCCGCTGGGACGCTCTTTACAAAGCCCCTTCAGTATTTCCCTTCGCCTTTCTCTTTCCAGAACTATCAGGATCTCTTCCAGTTCTCCGACTTCGGACGATATATCCTCAACAGCATGATCGTTGCTTTCCTGACAGCCACGGTGGCGACGGTTGTGGGGATGATCGGCGGATACGTGCTCGCGCGATTCAAGTTCCGCGGTCTGGGAACGATCAGTGCCGGCTTTGTGATGACCCAGATGGTACCCATGTTCGTGGCGCTAGGACCGCTCTACCTCTTGATAAGCCAATTTCATTTGGCCGATCGTCTAGAAGGGTTGGTCGTGGTCTACACTGCGTTCCTTGTGCCGTTCACTACCCTGCTTCTCCGGGGCTTTATTCTCCGCGTGCCAGTTGAGCTCGAAGAGGCCGCGGCGATGGATGGCTGCGGGCGCGTCAAGGCGATCACGCGGATTCTCATACCCGTGATGCTGCCGGGACTAACTGCTACATTCGTATTCTCATTCGTCCAAGCGTGGAACGAATTGTTTCTGGCGGTGTTATTCATCAACTCGGATGACAATAAGACCATTCCGGTGGGCATGAATTCCCTGGTGACGCAGTTTAACGTTGACTGGGGCCCGCTGTCCGCGGCGACCGTCCTCAGCATCATCCCTACGCTGGTCCTGTTCGCGTTTGCTCAGCGCTTCCTTGTTGAGGGACTTACCGCCGGCGCGGTCAAGGGCTGACGGTGACGCACCTCCACGAGCCCGATCTCTGGGCTGCTTCTATCGACGCTCCGGTCGCGGATCTTGAGCTGTGGGGACTCGACCCAAGGGTCACTCATCTTAACCATGGATCGTTCGGAGCAGTTCCAAGAACCGTGTCACACGCACAAGACACGTGGAGGCAGCGGATCGAGGCCAATCCGAACCGGTTTATCCGTTACGAATTGTCGGGGCATCTGCGGGGAGTTCGCGAGGTCCTAGGCGAATTTTTCGCGGTAGAGCCCGATCAGCTAGCTTTGCTGCCCAATGCTACCTACGGCGTCACGTCCGTGTTGGAATCTTTGACGCCCTGCCCTGAGGGCACTGTGGTCGTGATCGGACATATCTACCCGTCGGTCCGGGTCGCCTTAGACGCCTTCGCGCTCCGAAACCATTTGCAGACGATCAATGTAGCGGTGCCGGCCGGGATGGCGACGGAGGATCTTGAACATGCTCTACTGACGGTTCTCGACGCACGCACGAAATTGGTGATGGTCGATCAAGTGGAGTCGCTCTCCGGTGCCACGCATCCACTTCCCGTGCTGGCGAACGTTTGCCGCGCCGCGAAAATCCCCCTTCTGGTGGATGGCGCTCACGCTCCCGGACCAATCCCTCGGCCGATGGAGGGTCTCTACGACTTTTGGGTCGGGAACCTTCACAAATGGGTCGGTGCGCCACGCGGATCGGCGGTCTTATGGGTGGGCCAGGAATGGCAGCAACGGGTGCGCCCCGCGGTGTACTCCCACGCGCGTCACGACTCCTTTTCAGAATCGTTCGAATGGACGGGAACCTTCGACGCCTCTGCGTGGCTGGCTATCCCGTCCGCGTTGACATTTTGCGCCGAGTTGGGCGGTCAGCAACTCTGGGAGCGCAACCGACAGCTCGCCACAGCGTGGCGACGGGATATTCAGCAATGGGTTGGGGCAAAAGATGACGCGGTTCCCGCTGCCACATTTCCCATGATTGGCCTGCCCGCGCGGTCCGGACTGGCGAAGTCCCAAGATCACCTGTCGAGGATAGTTCGGCACATAAGCGACAAACACCGAATAGAAGTCGTGGCCTACTGGCATGAGGAAGCTCCGTGGCTTCGACTCAGTTCGCATGCCTATAACTCACGAGGAGATGTCGGGCGTCTCATCGCTGCGCTGGACGCGGCCGACACGAAAGCGGTCACCTAGTTATGAGTACATCTTTACTGCCGTGCGCGATCCGCACCGTTAAGCGAACCATGCGAAAGCTGAAAAAATGAAGATTACTGAGGTTGAAATCCGCGCCTGCAGCCCCAGCTTGCTGCCGGGCGCAGTCATCGACGCGGTTGACGGCGCTAACCTTCGCGGCGGTTCCGCCCCGGAGGTAGTGGTCGTCTCGCTGAAGACCGACGAGGGGATCACCGGAGTGTCGTTCGGCTCGGGCGGGCTTGACGCCACCATCACGGCTCGCGCTTTTGCTCAAGTGAAGCCATTCTTTCTTGGGCGCAACCCGATGGCGCGCGAGCAAAATGCCGCAGAGTTTCGTTGGTTCGATCGTCGCTGGAATCACTCACCGATCTACGCTTACGGTCCGTTCGATAACGCGTGCTGGGACATCGCGGGTAAGCGCGCTGGGCTGCCAGTCCATGAGCTCGTGGGCACAGCGGCCGACCGTCGCGCGGTCTACGTCAGTTCGATGTTCCTCAGCACACCCCAGGAATATGCGGCACAAGCGCTCGAGGTGAAGGCGCGGGGGATCCGCGGCTACAAGGTGCATCCACCCGCACCGGCGGCCCTAGACATCGAGGTGTACACTGCGGTGCGCGAAGCCGTCGGTCCGGATTTTCCGCTGATGGCCGACCCTGTGGCGACGCACTCCTATGAAGAAGCGCTGCGGGTAGGACGAGTGCTGGAATCCTTGGGTTACCTCTGGTTTGAAGAGCCGTTCTACGACTATGACCTTCAGTCCTACATTCGGCTGCGGCAGAAGCTGGACATCCCCATCGCTGGGACGGAAACCATCGCCGGTGGAAGCCAACTCACTGCGCAATTCATAGCTAGCGGCGCTGTTGACATTGTGCGCACCGATCCATCGTGGCGTGGCGGTATTACCGGGGCACTGAAAGTTGCCCGGCTCGCGGAAGCGTTCGGCATGACCTGTGAGTTGCACACTGCGCTCTATCATCCGCTTGAGCTCGCGAATCTGCACACGGCCCTCTCAATGAGTAACACCGGCTGGTTCGAACTTCTCTACCCGCTCGAAGATTTCTCTTTTGGTTTGGCAGAACCACTCGATATTCGTGACGGCTACGCTTACGCCCCCACCACCCCGGGGCTCGGCGCTGTCTACGACTGGGATGCGATTGATGATGCGACCGTCGAAATTATATAGACGGCGCGGGTGCAAGCGCGGGACAGCGGTGGACGCCACGGACGGAGAGAAGGGAATCGCTAAGATTGATGACTTCAGTCCGGGATTTCGCTCACTGAGAGCCACAGATGCTCGCAGCGAGTCCCGAGAATATCTTCTGTTCGCTCTGAGCGAGAAAGCTCGTGGTCTGGCGGTCCTTGCGCCACGCTCTCGCGGTCGTTGCCTCGACGGCGTTTCCTTGGCGTGGAAAGAACGTCTTGACGCAGTCTGGGCGGTGAGTGAGTCGCTGCCCAGAGAGCACGCCGCCCGTTCGCCCTTCGATTACGTCGAGAATCTCGCCCGGGTGCGGATTCGCCTCACCTGGTTGCCCGCCGATACCGTCATCCCGAATCAGCGAAAGGCCCATGCGCACCTTTTAGCGAACCTGATCCGGCAGCACGGTGGAGTCGTAGTCGAGGATGTTGTCACCCACCTTCCGGCTGATGAGTCAGTGGATGGGGCCGCTTCGCCCACGAGGCGTGTGATGTGCGCGAGGCCATGGGTGGCTCGCCGAGCAATTGAACCATTCTGTTGTTGATTCATCTATTTAGAGGAGAGTTGCTATGAAACGTATTGCATCGGTGATTGGTTTACCGCCGGAGGGTGTTGAGCGCTATGAACAGTTGCATGCTGCGGTGTGGCCGGCGGTGCTGGAACGTATTGCGGCTAGTCATATCGTGAATTATTCGATTTACCGCTACGGGGAGCTGTTGTTCTCTTATATGGAGTATGACGGCACCGATTTTGACGCCGATATGGAGGCGATGGGGGTGGATCCTGTTACTCAAGAGTGGTGGGATGTTTGCAAGCCAATTCAGCGTCCAGTCGAGGATCGCGAAGAAGGTGAATGGTGGAAAGATCTTCCGGAAGTTTTCCACGTCGACTGATGGCGGCTTTTGTGCAGCAGCCCGGTGATGAGCGTTTGACTTCGGCGATGCTCAGTGACTCTCTTGATGAGTGCGGGCTGCGCGATCAGGTTCTTGAGCGTCGATTGGCTCCTTTGGTGGCGGGTTCGCGTGCGTTTGGGCGCGCTGCGACAGCGCAGTTTGTGCCCAGTGCGGAGCATCCGCCGGATGATCCTTACGGTGTTGCCATTGATTTCATCAGTGATCTCCAGCCTGGGGAGCTGGCCGTTCTTGCAACGGGGGAGGGTAATGCTTCCGCGTTTTGGGGGGAGCTTTTTAGTGCGGCAGCGATCGGTGCCGGTGCTGTTGGGGTGGTCACTGATGGGAACCTTCGCGACACCCGTCAGGTTGCGGGGTTGGGATTTGCGGCTTTTGCGCGCTCCCGGCGGCCGATTGATTTCCGTTTTCGGATGCAGATCACACAGTCGCGGTCAGTGGTGACGATTGGGGGTGTGCGCATCGCTGACGGCGATCTGGTGTTGGCCGATGATGATGGGGTTGTCGTCGTTCCGCAGGAGCGTGAAGTGGAGGTGTTGACCCGGGCTCGGGTGAGGGCGGCGACGGAGTCGACGGTGTTGGAGGAGTTGTTGGCGGGTGAGTCGTTGCGTGCGGTATGGGACCGCCACCACATCCTCTAAGCCAGTTTTCAACAGTTGACAAGGTAAATCGATTAACTATAGGGTGAGGATCGTGACAGAGGCATCTAGCAACACATTAATTGTCCTCAAGGGGATGACCTGGGATCATCCGCGCGGAGTGGATGGTCTGCGCGCCTCCGATCCGTTGCTCATTGAACGCCACGGCGTCACGGTCGAATGGGAGGCTCGCTCCTTGTTGGCCTTCGGAGACCAGCACATTGCCGACTTTGCGCGCGATTTTGACCTTATGGTGATCGACCACCCCCACGTTCCCGATGCGGCCGAGGCCTGTGCTCTTCTCACACTCGACGGTGTTCCGGGGATCCACGAGCTGGCCTTGGAGAGTGTGGGCCGCTCCCACGAGTCCTACCGTTACCGGGGCACCCAGTGGGCGCTCGGTCTGGATGCTGCGGCTCAAGTGAGCGCCTTCCGGCCCGATCGCACGGACGGCGCACCGGTCTTGTGGAGTGACGCGCTTGAGCAGGCGAAAGCTGGCACCGTGCTGTGGTCGTATAAGCCGGTCGATGCTTTCAGCACTTTCGCAACCCTTCTCGCGCAGCGCGGCGCACCACTGGCAGCCTCGCTGGAGGGCGCCGGTGAATTCCTTGACCGTGCCGTTGCCGGGGAAGTCATTGAATTCATGATCGAACTGGCGGATGTGGTGCCGGACTGGTGTGCCGATGCCAACCCGATCGACGTCGCTGAGGCACTCGTTTCTGACGAAAGCGACTACAGCGTGGGCGTTGCCCTCTTCGGGTACACGAACTACTCGCGGGAGGGTTTCCGCGCACAACTGCTCGCCTACGATGACATCCCCTCCTTCGATGGGCGCAGTACCGGCTCGACGCTGGGAGGAGCCGGAATTGCGGTTTCTTCGAGCACCAAGCATGCCGAGCTCGCACTAGCGGTTGCGGCAACTCTTGCCGGTGCCGAGGCGCAGAATGGAACCTACACCACGGGGGGAGGTCAACCCGGAAACCTTCGGGCTTGGCGCAGCGAGGCGATGAATGATGACACGCACCGCTTCTTCCGCAATACCTTGCGCACATTGGAAGGGGCGTGGGTTCGCCCGCGCGTACTCGGCTGGCCCGACCTCCAGCTGGCGCTGTCGCATCTGGTGCGGGACGCCATTCTGGCCCGTTGCGTTGATGAAGCCCTACTCGACGCGATCGAGAAATTGCCCGAAATCCATATCAAAGAGCCACGGACCGAGGGCGTCGCATGACCTACTTCGAAGAATATGTTCTGGGCTCAACCCGACGCAGCCATGGCCGAACGGTGACCGAGACGGACATTGTGTGGCACGCCGGCCAGACAGGAGATTTCTTCCCGCACCACATGGACGCCGAATTCGCTAAGTCGCTTCCGGGTGGCCAGCGGATGGCACACGGCACCCTCATCCTCTCGATGGCCGTTGGGATGCTCGCCGGCGAGATTAATGAGGAAGCGATGAGCTATGGCTATGATCGAGTTCGCTTCATCCGCCCGGCCCATATTGGCGACACAATAACTTCGCGCAGCAAGATTGTTTCACTGCGCGACCACACGAAGCGGCCCGCAGACTTCGGCATCGCCGAGGAGCAGGTCGAGGTCGTGAATCAGCGGGACGAAGTTGTCATCGCATTTGTCCACATCTATCTAGTCAACCGTCGACCAGGGAGCTTCTCATGAGTGATCTCTTTCAACCCCGCCAGATGGTCGATACACACCAGCACCTGTGGAAGCCATCGGAAAGACGCTACGAATGGCTGGATGCCGTAGGCGCTCCGCTTAACGCCGACTTCGGCCCCGAGGTGGTGGAAGCTGAGGTTGCCGCGGCCGGAATCACAACAACGGTGCTGGTTCAGGCCGCCGACACCTACGAGGACACGTTCTATATGCTCTCGGTCGCGGCGGCTGTTCCGGTCGTGCGGGGAGTTGTTGCGTGGGCACCACTGGACCGCGAAGCGGAGGCTGCCGCAGCGCTAGAGCTCTACTCCGCATCCCCGCTGGTGTGCGGCATCCGTGTGCTCAATCACAGCTATGCCGACCCCCGCTGGCTGCTGCAGGACTCGGTTGATGCGGCGCTTCGCCTTCTCGCAGCTCACAACCTGGCCCTTGATGTTGTGAGCGTGGTTCCTGAGCACCTCGTCATGCTTGCTGAGCTGGCCGATCGGCACCCTGAACTTACCATTGTGCTCGACCATCTTGCTAAGCCAGACGTTGCCGATAAAGGCTGGGAGCCTTGGGCCTCGCTCGTGGCCGATGTGGCCACCCGCCCGAATGTGAGCGTCAAGCTGTCGGGGCTCAATACTGCCTCTGCTCCCGGGTGGACCTGCGAGGACTGGCTGCCCTACGTCGATCATGCGGTCGAGCACTTTGGTTCGGCCCGCGTGATGCTCGGCAGCGACTGGCCCGTATCCACTCTGGCGGGAGATTTCGGCGGCGTGTGGCTTGCCCAACGCCGCGTAATCGCGCACCTCACGACGGAACAGCAGGAAAATATTCTCTACCGCACCGCCATTCGTGCCTACTCTCTGGACGTCTCATGAGTACCCCCCTCCCTCTTGAAGGGATGCTCGTGCTCGACTTCAGTCAATTTCTGGCGGGACCGTTAACAGCCACCCGGCTGGGTGATCTGGGAGCGCGGGTGATCAAGATCGAGCGTCCGCAGGGCGGCGATATTGGTCGGCATCTCGCCTTCGCCGGAGTGGTCGAGGACGGCGACACCCTCTCCTTTCACATCACCAACCGCAACAAGGAAAGCTATGCCGCTGACCTAAAAAATAAGGAAGATTTGGTGGGGGTTTGGGCGCTGGTCGCTGAGGCCGATGTAATCATCCAGAACTTTCGCCCCGGGATCATGGACCGGTTGGGTTTCGGCTATGACGCGGTCGCCGCGATCAATCCCGGAGTTGTGTACGCCAGCGTGAGTGGGTACGGCACCGAGGGTCCGTGGAAAGATCGGCCCGGGCAGGACCTTCTCGCCCAGTCCCTGTCGGGGCTCCCGTGGTTGAACGGCAGCACTGAGGATCCTCCCGTTCCGGTGGGTGTGGCAATCGCTGACATCATCGCCTCGATCCATTTGGCCAGCGGCATTACCGCGGCACTGTTGCGTCGGGAGCGCACCGGTCTCGGTGGACGCGTTGACACTAGCCTCCTCGAGGGCATGCTTGACCTTCAGTTTGAACTTTTCAGCGCGCATCTGGGCGATCCATCTATTGTCGTTAAGCGTGGTGCCCGAAACACCGCGCACGCGTTTCTTCAGGCGCCCTATGGCATCTACCCCACCGCCGACGGCTACCTCGCTATCGCGATGACTTCGGTGCCAGAGTTGGGAGCACTCATCGGGCTGGCGGAGCTTGCGCAGTACACCGATCCCGACACTTGGTGGTCTGAGCAGGCGGCCATTACCCGGGCGCTTTCTGATCGCCTTGCAACGCAATGGACCGAGCACTGGTTAGAAATTTTGGATGAGGCGGATGTCTGGTGCGCCCCTGTCTTGACACTGCCGGAGCTCATCGGTCATGACGGTTTTCTCGCCCTCGATATGACCCAGAAGGTGACTCGAAAAGATGTCGGTGGGAATGAGCGCGTCGATATCAATACTCTGCGGGCGCCGGTCAGATTTGACGGGCACGCACTGAAGAACGATCGCGGTGCCCCGCACCTCGGTCAGCACACCGAAGCAATTCGGGCCGAGTTTGCGAACGAGGAGGCAACACCGTGAAGAACCCCAACTCCGATCCGGTAGCAAGAAACGCGGTGCCGGTCTGGAATCAGGATGTCAAGCTCTACGAAGACTACGAGGTGGGGGAGGTTGATCGATCGATCCGTCGCACCATTTCGGAGGGCGAGGTGATGGTGTTCAGCAGCATGCTGGTCGATCTCCACCCGTACGTCGCCGACGATATTTTCGCCCGAGACGAGGGGCTCTTTGGGCGGCGAATCGTGCCCGGCGCCCTCGTCTTCGGATATGGAATGGGGCTGATGGCTCACAACAATGTGAATACGTTCAGCTACGGCTACGACCGCCTGCGTTTCATCGAACCGGTATTTATTGGTGACACGATTTACACAATGCGGACTCTCCTGCGGAAGGAACCCAAGTATGACGAGATGGGGCTGTTCACCGTTTCGTACGAAGTGTTCCGTGCTGACGATGAGCAAATCGTGCTCTACTGCGAACACCTTCAAACCGTGAAGTACCGCGACCCGGCGGCGGCGAGGGCGCAATCATGATCGACCTCTTCAACGACATCTCTGACTACTGTCGGCTAGGGGTGGCCGAGGAACACAAGCTGCCGATCGCCGTGGTCGGTGCCGGTGGCATCGTCGATGGTCAACACCTGCCCGCCTACAGGCTCGCCGGCCTTCAGGTGGTTGGGATCACCGATGTCGACCTGGATCGCGCCCGCGATGTCGCGGCCCGCCACGGAATCCCACGCGTGTACGCCAACCTTGAGGAACTGCTCGCGGATGAACAGGTTCAGGTGGTTGACATTGCTGTCCCGGTGGCGCAACAGCCGCCGATCTTCCGGGCCGCAGTAGCGGCGGGTAAGCACATCCTTGCGCAGAAACCCTTCACTGAAAATCCTGAGACCGCGCGAGAATTGGCCGGGCTGGCGGCCCAGGCTGGCGTCGTCGCGGCGGTGAACCAGCAGTTGAGGTTCGACGAGGGTATTGCTGCCGCCCATCGGATGGTTGAGCTTGGCTGGCTCGGAACGCTGACCTCCCTGACGATCTCTGTCAATGTTTTCACCGACTGGAAGCAGTGGGAGTGGACGCAGGCGATGGAGCGGCTTGAGATCATGGTGCATTCGATCCACTACCACGACACGGTTCGTTGGTTCCTTGGTGAGCCGTCTTCGGTGTACGTGGATGGCGGTCGAGTTCCGGGGCAGTATCCGATTGGTGAGACACGCACGATCAGCAGCTACCGGTTTCCCGGCGGCGCTTCAGCTCTTGTCGTAGCCAACCACATGAGCCCCGGCGCAGATGACACCGCAGAGTTCCGTATCGAAGGAACCGCCGGAGCGATCCGCGGCACCCTCGGCCTGATGTACGACTACCCCAGTGGTCGCCCCGACACCCTCGAGGTGACCAGCACCGTCGCCGGTACTGACGGCTGGGTACCATACCCGGTCACCCAGCGCTGGTTTCCCCACGCCTTCATCGGAACAATGGGCTCGGTGCTGGAAGGAATCGCGACCGGAGCGATGCCGCGGACAGTCGTCAGCGACAACGTCAAAACTGTCGAGCTCGTTGCCGCGCTTTACCGCTCGATGGAGTCGAACGAGGTTGTGCGACTTTAACTCCCGTGTTACCCGCCTCGGGTACTGTATTTCGAAGGAACCGGTGAAAGGAAGCTGAGACGATGGCGAAGATAAGTGATGTCGCGGCGCTTGCCGGCGTCTCTGCGTCGGCTGTCTCGCGCGTGCTGTCTGGTGATCCAAGCCTCCGGGTCTCTGCGAGCACCCGCGAACGCGTGATAGCTGCTGCGAAAGAGCTTGCGTATGTGCCAAACCATGCTGCAAGATCATTGCGCACATCGCGTAGCCGCACGATTGCTCTGGTCGTACCCGATGTCAACAGTGCTGTATTCGCTGAGCTGGCCAGTGGGGCCGAGGATGAAGCGGCCTCCCGCGGACTGGCTATTGTGCTTGCACGGGCAGAACGACTCACGGACGGTAGCGACTGGTTACGTCGGATGCTCGGAGAAGCGCGGATTGACGGAGTCATACTGCAGCTGCCCGATGGTCCGTCGACAATTGATCTGGAGTCGATGGCTGTCGGTGGAACGCGGATTGTCGTGATCAACTCACTCGATAGTGGGCAGTTCAGTACGGTTGTGCTCGACGATGCAGCGGGTATCCGCACAGCCGTCGAGCACCTGCGGGCTGCAGGTCACACTGAAATTGGTTTGGTCGGTGGACATCAGGACAGCGCTACTGGCCGTCGACGCGAAGCCAGCTTTCTGGCGGTCATCCGCGAGGCAGGGCTGCCGGTTCGCAACCAGTGGATCACCGACTTCGGCTATTCGGGAGCAGAAGGTCGGGCGGCAATGGAGGTGATCGCCGCAAATGGTGCAATACCGACAGCCCTTGTCGTTGCTAACCTCAACGCCGCCCTGGGAGTCTTGGCCACCGCGTCCACACTTGGTCTCCGGGTTCCAACTGACATTTCGATCGTCGCCCTGCATGATGTCTGGTACGCCGATGCGACATGGCCGCCCATCACCACCGTGCGGATGCCGCTCAGCCAGTTGGGAGCGACCGCGGTAGCCCGTCTGATGGATGGCGACCCCACCAGCATTACGCACGACACCGTCAGTTCCCCCGAACCCGTTCTGGTTGTGCGCCAGTCGACGGATCTTCCTCGTCAAAGCCGAAAATAGCGGGCATCCACACGATAAAGACCGTTCAATGACGAGCATCGCATCGCCTCGCTTTCCGGTGAGCTGTCGCACGGAGCCGCAAGCGAGTGTTTACAAGGCGGTGCCGGACGCGGGACAGAGCCTCTGAGCACGAGGACAGGCATGAACAACATCTCGAATTGGAACCCCGATTGGGAGAAGACTTGCGATCTTGGTCTGTGAACTATCCGTACTGTCACGCTGCGAGCTTCGCTATCTTCGGCGAGATCAGGCCACTGTCATGCCTATGGATGGGCAGTCTTCATGCCCCGCTGGTTTTGTGCCGTTGAGGATGCGGTTGTGGAGTTGGATGAAGACCTTGAGTGTTTTCTCGCACCCGTCGACCGTCTGAGTAGCGCGGGTTTGCGTGAGAAGCTGCACGATCGGCCCCCAAGCAGTGATTCGCGCGACCCCAACGCATGGGCTATCCTTGAGTACAGCGATAAGCACTGTTTGTCGGCTGGATTCGGAATTCTTTGAGAATATTCTTCACGGAGAACTCAAATATGAACAGAATCGGGCCGTTGAATTAGTTTTTCGCTCGCAAGTTCCGCTAAAACACTGGGAACTCTGTGGGGTATGGTGTAATTGGCAACACGGAAGATTCTGATTCTTTTGTTCTTGGTTCGAGTCCAGGTACCCCAGCAAAACATCTAGGGAACATCTCCCACGGCTAGGCTCTGGCGGGCTTTCCCCTTTCTTTTTGTCAAGCTAAACGTCTCTGGTTTCACTCCAAGAACTGCTACGTCACCATCTGCTCACAGAGCTTGATGAGCGAGTCGTAGTGGCCAAACATTGAAAACAACCTCAGCTCGTTGAATTACTCCGTTTCGCGGGCGGTTGCTCAAGCACGGGAACTGCACGCATCATGAACTTGTCGAAGTCTGGAACAGTAAACGCTGCATAGCCATGTTCTGGGGTGTAGAGCAAGCCCATATTGATGAGTTCGGCGCGAGTCGGGCCGACTTGGTTTGACTCTTTGCCTAGCAATCGTGCAACGTCGGCCGCTTTCTGTGGCTGCGGGCCAAGTTGAGCCATCGCCCGCATATACATTGTTTGATGAGCGGTTGCGCGGTCTAACCGGACTCGGAAGAAGGAGCTATCCAACTTGGCTTCGTATGCTTCTCGCGCCGCCTCGACATCTTCACGCTCTATGCAGTCGTTTGATCCAATGGCCCAGACTTGATATCCCAATTCCTGAATGAAGTAGGGATATCCACGTGTTATCTCGAATGCCAGCTCGAGGGCTTCATCGGTGAAATATGTGCCCTCGACTTCCGCAGGTTTAGTAAACGCCAGCTGCGCATCCGATTCGCCTAACGAGTCAATCTTCGGGAACTTGAATAGCCTCTCAGCATAGGACTTAGCGTCACCCGCGAGTTCGGCAATTTGTGGCAGCCCGGCACCAACGAAGGTGACGGGAAGCCTGCGTTGAACAGTCTTGTGAATTGCTTGGATAAGAGCTTCCAGCTGATTCTTGGTCAGAAATTGGACCTCGTCGACCAGAAGGACGAGTCCGGTTTTGTGCTCTTGGGCCGCTTCTCCGAGCGCCACTAGAAGATCGGAGAGATCCATTGCCAAGTCGCCGTGATCGGCTAGGCCTTCGACGGAGGACACACCCGTGGAGACAGTGAATCCACCGTCTGGTTGACTTGAAATCCCGAAGGACGTCAGCGCGCTGGCGGCACGCTTAGCGCGGTCTCCCCACTTATCGCGTGGAGATATCTCAAAGAGGGCCGAGCGCAATTCGGCGTACATTCGTTTGCGGAAGCTGCTTTCATCGTGCTTACTTGCCTCTATCTCGACTACGCGCCATTTCTCGGCCAGGGCGAGCTCGCGAAACTCTCCGAGGAGGACCGTCTTGCCAACGCCACGGAGGCCAGTCAGGATCATGGACTGTTCAGTGCGGCCATTGCTTAGGCGGCCAAGCAGGATCTTGAAACTTTCTAGTTGATCCGTTCGACCAACCACTAATTCTGGCGCGGCTCCCGCATTGGGCGTGTAAGGGTTCGTCCTACTATCCATGCTGTCAATTTAGCGACTTTAGGGCGTTTTATCAATTTTTCCTAAAATAGAAATAGCTTGATAAAACGGAGGCGTTGTCAACGCGCAGCCCAAAGACCCGCAACCCACCCGCTCGCCCGTTGTGGGACATATGCGCTGCAGGCTTCGATAGGTGGTGGGGTGACTTTACGCGATCTCCGCCCCCGACATCGAGCTAGCTGACTAGCGAGCTCACCCCCTGAGTCGTATCACCTCGACCGAGCCGTTCGCGCCCGCCACAACCAGCACATGGCTTGCCTCAACGCCATCTAGGGCGGCGACGATTGCCGCGACATCCGGTTCACCTTCCGCGGCATCCGCACGCTCAAGCACCGTGACGCGAGCACCCGTTGAGACGCGCACTGCATCGACGAGTTCGGCGCTGTCGTTGGAGGTCACAAGTGTCACGTTGTCGATGCGGCGAACGCGCTCTTCGGCGACATGAGAGGCGCGATCCTTCTTCCAGATCGCGAAATGGTAGGTCGCCACAAGAACGGTGGCCGTGAGCAACCCGAGTGCCTGGCGCGAACGTTCGACGAAGCTCTCACCGCTGCCACCGTCGAGCAAGAACGAGAACAACTGGAACCCGATCACGAGCAACGTGATGAGTGCCACCAGAGCGCTAACGCCGAAAATGATCACGAGGAAGATGCGCCGCCCCGGGGTCGCCACACGCTCAGCAGTTGATGCCTCAAGCGGGCGCCACGTCATCCACCAGAGCACACCGCCGACAAGCAACGCACTGAGACCGCCCAGAAGCAAACTGCGGATGTTGCCCTCAATGATCGAGTTGCTCGACGTTGCCAGCAGCGCATTCAACGTCACACCGACGCCCGACGCCGCGTACGCCAGCGAGACACCAGCACTCGCCAACCTCGTTGCAGCGCGAACCCCCGCGGACCGCTCCGCAATAACACGGGCGTGATACACGAGTACCAGCGCACCGATCGCGGCACTAGCAAGTGCGATACCCAATGGGTCAAGCGTGACCGCGATCGGTTGCTGCAACCCCGTCACCAGTTCAAGAATGACCAAAAGCGTGAGCGTGAAACCCATGGCAAGCACGGCATACGAGGCGAGACCAGCAATGAAAACGAGGATCACGTTCGTGAACCCGAACGACTGCGTGCGCACGCCCACGCGGAACCAATGCCACCACCACAGAAGCGCGCCACCAGCCGCCCAGACCAGTGGCTGCAGTACGAGCTGCCACACCGGATCGCTGACCACGACACTGCCAGTGAACGTGTCGACAGCTGAATCGACGATTCTCCCGACAGCGAAGACCAGTCCGCCAGCCGCATAGGTCAGGCCAATAAGTGAAGCGATAGCAGGAGCGGCACCCGACAGTCGCGTCGGTCCCTTACGGGGATGCCGCAACATCCAGTTGTGCCACAGCCACACCAGCCCCCACACGATGCCCACGGCGAGCCCATACGGGTCCCAGCCAGCGGTGATTGCGTTAGCGATCCAAGAGAGGAGGGTGATCGTGGAGATGAGCAGCGCCACTGTCGACATGATCACGAGATACACCGGCCAGGTGACGGATGCGCGGTCGCGGGTCATTGCAGCGTCACGCCACGTCAGCCACCACAAGAGTGCAGCGAGTGGACCAGCGATGATGGCAGAGGCCAGCGATGTTGCCAGACCATAGTTGTCGAAACTTACCTCGACGCGGCCGGCGGTGAACAGACGTTCTAGGAGGCCGCTCAGACCGCTAGCGGCGATGATCACTGTCGTGGCCAGCAACAGATATGTGATTACGCGGCGGACTGTTTGAACGCCCCCGACCGCTGGGGTTGCGCTGGGAGCCGGTGCGATGGAGGTCATTCGTTAATTCCTCGGTTGCAACAGAGCGTAAGTTCCCACGGAGCAGTTTCGATCTTCCACAGTCGATCCTCGCGAACCATGGTGAAGGCTTCTTCAGACGTGTAACCTGAGCTGCCAAACTCGCCGCTGCCACGCTCCATCGATACGCGCACCACTGCAGTGTCGTCACTCACCGTCGACGAAATGACGGTCATCCGAAGACCCTGAACTGTGTTCGGCTCAGCTCGGTCACAGTTGTCACGAATCTCTGAAGCGAGAAAATCACGTGCCGTCGTGTAATCGCTGTCGACCATCGCGCGTGAGTATGACTGCACGACACCCTCCGGCGTCGAGGGATCAACATCCGCTGGACCACCGCGGGTGAACACCACAACGAGAGCGATCACCACGATGGCGGCAATGATGGAAAGGATCGCGATGAGCGTGCGATCTGGTCGGGCGGATTCCTGCTTCATGGGGACATCATGGACCATCAGCGCCACTTAATCTATGAGCCGCGTTGACTCATAGAAAATGCGCGCGTGGCAGGTATCGAGGAATCATTTGAGAATGCGCGCGTAGCGGTGTGTCTGCCGGTGCTGGTGAACGGGTG